>JBBRCV010000101.1:0-18588 GCA_038204505.1 Elainellales cyanobacterium | reverse complement strand
TTCACCCAGGTTAGAATCTGCTAACTGTGATGATTCTGATAAGTTAATCCCAGCGGTGGCAGGAATCATGATGGAGTCTCCATCGCGCAGCGTTAGGTTTTGACTTTGGTCGCCGCCCTGTAATAAACGCCATAGATCGACTTTAATGGTTTGGGGTTGTTGTCCTGCCGATCGCCGGATTTCGACTTGGCGCAGATCAGCAGATTGGGTAAAACCGCCTGCTGTTTGAACAGCTTGAGTGATGCTAGGGAGTTGACCGTTTGGATTGTTTAAGGTGTAGAGTCCGGGTAAGCCAACTTCTCCTACAATTGCAACTTGGAGGGGACGAGATGCTGCAAGATTGACGGTGACGCTAGAAAAACGGCTGAGTTCTGAACCATATTGCTTAACGATCGCCTCGCTTGCCTGTTGCAAGTTCAGCCCTTTAACCGCCACAGATCCTGCTACAGGTAAGTTAACAGTGCCATCGACTAAAACCTGGTAATCACCGCTATACTCTGGAACATTTAAGATGTTGATGGAAACGCGATCGCCTGCTCCTAGCACATAAGCTTCCTCAACCTGCGTGGGGAGTAGCACTGGATTCTGTACTGGAGTTTGCGCTGGACTCTGTACTGGATTTTGTACTGGATTAACTGGAGTTCGCGCCGGACTCTGTACTGAATTTTGCGCTGGACTCTGTACTGGATTTTGTGCTGGATTAACTTGTCCGCTAGGAATTGGTAGGCTCTCTGCGGTAAGGATAGGCATTGGGGCAAATGTATCAGCGGCAGGAGTGATGATTCTCTCTGGAGGAGCGATGGCTGGCTCTGTAATAGACGGCTCGATCGCGGGTGTAATTTCAGAGGCGATCGTAGGGGCAATTTCAGGTGCGATCGCTCTAATCTCAGAGGCAATTTCAGGGGTGATCGTAGGAGCGGCTGTGGGTGTAATTTCAGGGGCAATTTCAGGAGTAATCCCAGATGCGACTTCAGATGCGATCGCAGGTGAGGCGACTGGTACGATCGCTGGAGGTGGAGGCGGCGGCAGAATAGCAGGCTGTGCAGTTGGGGCAGGTGGAGTTGCAGCGGTTCGGGTCAAACTTGAGTTAATCACACCGACTGGATTACCTAGCGATCGCCCGATAATTCGTGCCCAAGGCAAAGCATTGAGGTTAGGAAGCGTCAGTGGGGCAACTAACTTGGGGGGGACAGGCGTTGAGGCGACACTAACGGTTGTTTTAGTTGGGAGTTTAACAAACTGTGGAATAGCTATTGCTTGGGGCGGCACAACAGTGGTATGGATCTTGGAAGTTAGATTAGTTTGTTTGGCGATCGCTTGATCTTGGACGGGTTCAACCTCCGGAGCTTGTGCCACGCCCTGGCTAATTTGGGTAAACGCAAGCAATCCCAACGGACAAATTGCGATCGATGCAATAGGAAGAGAGGGTTTAGATTTAGCAGCCATCGGAACAACCTCAATGCGGTTTAATCAAACTATGGTTTTGGAAGGGGGAGAGTAATTGGAGGGCTGGCTTCTTGAAACAAGCGATCGAGTGATAGGGACTAATCAGATTGCACAACAGGTTTTGAGGACAACAGGTTTTAAGGAAGAAACGGTCCTCCCAATACCCAATACTGATAGGAATATTTAAATCAGGAAAGATAATGAGAAAACTCAGGAGCTTTGCCATTTCTTGACATTCTCTCTAGCTCAATTAACCCAAATGTTCGATCGCGACCCATTATTTCTGAGCTGAGTTAAAAACTAACCGTATTTCTACAGATCTCTACTGTGTTCAATGAGGCAGTATCTTCACACAATTAAGATCAATTGCAAAGATTCTGTAAAGTTAGCTATTTTCAAAAGATATATACAGACATTACGTGCCATGTTCGGTCGAGAAGGGCGATTGAAAAATTGGTTCACTACCCGGTTGAACTGCTGTTAGAGCGTTGACCGTCAGTTATGGTGATTTCGACTAGTGCATAGATGGTTTCCCCTAGCGGGTATTTCGAGATAACACTGCATCAATGATGAGGTTCTATTTCTGGTTTTACCTTTAGGAAATTCCAGGATTGAGAGAATCGCGGCATCTACCTGAAAACGGATTTTATTCCGTTATGCCTGCGTACTCAGTTCCTTTTTAGGCTTGAAGATCCAATGCAGTTCTTTTTGCATTTTGGCTTAATTTTTTGTTTGGCAGCACTGATTGCAGTTAGTACCGTTCCATCGATTCGTCAAGCCGCGCTCAGCTTTGGACAAGTTGATCAGCCTTCAGCCCGAAAAGTTCATCATCGCCCGATGGTGCGTTTGGGTGGAGTGGCGATTTGTGCAGCGACGCTGGGAGCTTTGGCGATCGCCGGAAGCTTAGGTTGGTTCGATAGCTTACCCCATAATTCTTTGGCAAAGGTCTTCTGGATTATGTTGGGCGGGTTAGGATTTTTCCTAATTGGTTTAGCAGATGATTTACTGAGCTTGTCGCCCTTTATTCGGCTGTTGTTGCAGGTGATAGTGGCGAGTTGGGTTTGGCACACCGGAGTCAGAATTGATTTTGTGACAATTCCCGGATTGGGCTTGGTACACCTTGTAAATGTAATCAGCCTGGTGTTAACCGTTGTCTGGTTAACGGGTGTAGTCAATGCTATTAACTGGATTGATGGGTTGGATGGGCTGGCTTCGGGTGTGTCGGGTATTGCGGCGATCGCCCTGTTCATTATCTGCTTATTTATGGGGCAGCTAGGAGAAGCCTTTGTTATGGCTGCATTAGCGGGCAGCTTGTTAGGTTTCTTGTATTACAACTTCAACCCAGCCCAAATTTTTATGGGCGATGGTGGCTCGTATTTTATTGGGTTTACTATTGCCAGCATCAGTATTACAGGTTTGGTTAAAAGTGCAGCGGTGTTCGCTATTCTTCTGCCTTTTGTGATTTTAGCCGTGCCGATCCTGGATATGTCTTTGGTAATTTTGGCGCGACTACGCCATGGATGTTCACCCTTTACCGCCGATAAACGGCATCTGCATCATCGACTTCTAAAAGCAGGTTTGTCTCATCGATCGAGCGTGTTTGTAATTTACGCTTTGACGTTTTGGGCAGGCAGTTTGGCGATCGCTTTGATTGGGGTTCCCAGCGGATTATTTATTTTGGGCAGCGCGACTGGGTTATTGATCTGCACTACCTGGACGGCTTGGCGCACTCTTCGAGATACCCGCAAGGGGTCGCTCCGAAATTAAGTTTTAGGCATCTACCTTTAAGCATCTGTTTTAAGCATCTATCTCAAGCATCTACCCACCGAAGCAGCGTGACTGAAGAGTTGCGGCATATTCCTTTTCAAGTATTGCTGGAGGTTGGAAATTATGAGTGTTAGTAAATGGTGGAGAAAGCCCCAAAGTGCTAGATTCCTAAAAAATCAGGCACGCTTTATTCGGGCAAAAACGCCTGTTAAGCTGTCTGTAATTACCCAGTTTTTTCCGCCCGACTATGCGGCAACGGGGCAGCTAATTGAGGAACTGACGCGGCACTTAGGTCAAGAAGGGGTAGATGTTGAGGTATTCACAGGACAACCGGGCTATGCCTTTAAGGCGGCAAATGCTCCTGCCTATGAACGAAAAGATGGTGTAAAAGTTAAGCGATCGCGTGCTTCTCAGCTCTACTCGCAGCAAATCCGAGGAAAAGCGTTAAATGGCGTGTTCTTCAGCATTCGGGCTGGGCTGCATTTAGTCCGTGCCTGTAAACGACGTAACGTTATTTTGTTAACTACAGCTCCACCATTTCTACCGCTCTTAGGCTATCTTGCTAACGTTCTCTTTGGCATCTCTTATGTGTGTCTGCTATATGATTTGTATCCAGATATTGCCGTAGAGCTGGGTGTAGTTTCTGAAAATCATTGGTTAGCGCGGTTCTGGCGCATGGTGAATCGGCATGTGTGGCGGCGATCGCAGGGTATTATTGTTCTCAGTCCGGCAATGAAGCAGCGAATTATCAATCATTGCCCTGATGTCAGCGATCGGATCTCGGTGATTCATAGCTGGGCTGATCCTGACCACGTAGTGCCGATCCCGAAGACTGAGAATTGGTTTGCCCAAGAGCATCATTTGGTCGAGCGTTTTACGGTGCTATATTCGGGCAATATGGGGCGCTGTCATGATATGGATACCATCCTGGCAGCGGCTGAAAAACTCAAGGATGAACCGATTCAGTTTGTCTGTATTGGTGGTGGTGCAAAACGTAAAGCTCTGATTGAGGAGATTAGACAATTAGGGTTGAATAACTTCTTGTTTCTGCCTTATCAAGACAAACGGGATTTACCTTACTCGTTAACTGCTTGTGATCTTTCTCTGGTGAGCGTTAGCCCTGGAATGGATGATTTGGTGGCACCGAGTAAGCTATATCCCGCGCTATCGACAGGTCGCCCGATCGCGGCAATCTGTTCTAAGCATTCCTACCTCAACCCGTTAATTGCTGAGGCAAGCTGTGGTGCGACGTTTGAGAATGGCGATAGCGATGGGCTGGTAAAATTTATCAGGTTTTTGAGTCGAGATGGTCAACAGGCTGAGCGTCTGGGCAAGTCGGGACGGCAGTATTTGCTGAAGCATTTTACGCCGACTGTGATTGCTAAGCAGTACTTTAAGGCGTTGCAGCGAGCTATTTTGTAGGTGAAGATTAGACGCGTATAGCAATCCTAGAGGGGATGCAAGCATTTATGCCCTCATCCCCAGCCCTTCTCCCTAGGGAGAAGGGAGCCAGAATTCAATAGAGAGAAGGGAGCTAGAATTCAAAGTCTCTCTCCCTGGGGAGAAGGATTTAGGGTGAGGGCAGTAAGATAATGCCTCCTATTAAGTGATTTAGGATTGCTATATCGTCAAAATTAGGAGCAGCGTAAACTCTAACGCTACAAACGTAAACTCCTTATGAACTTTCATCTAATATGTGATCTTGATCATCACATTCAACTAGAATTCAGGGGATGGAATTGTGAACATGAAAACAATTTCTATCCAGGTTTGTCAGGGTTTGATGGTGTCTACCACTGGTGCATTTTTAGGGTTACCGAAACAGCAGAACGGTTCTGCTGTGCCTGGATAAAAGAGAGGCTAGAGATTAAGTCTTTTTACAACTTTATCCGCCTGAATAGAAGAGTAAAATCTTCTCGTATATCGGTAGCTTACTAGGTTCGGTTTTGTACACGTTAACAATTGCAAACTTAGGTAGGTTAATCAATGAATCTCAAGTCAATGTTTACGGGAGTAGCGATCGCTGCTTCAGTTGTGACAGCCTCGGCTGCTGTGAGTGCGCCTGCTGATGCAGCAACGTTTGACTTCTCAGGTAATGCTCGGCTTGAACAGAACAACCCCTTAGGTAAGAGCACCTTGAACTTCAGACAAGTCCCTGGTGGCTATGCGACACCGATTGGAACTGCTGCTGATCAAGACTTTAATCAATTCCAAATCAGCGATCTCATTCTGAACGGTACTTCGACTCCGTGGAATTTAAACTCTGTTGTTGTTCCACCATTCCTTTCCGGTTTAGGGATTGTTCCAAACGGTGGTAGTTTCAATCTTACCAGTTTCAGTCTGACTCAGCTGTCTAACGATTTCTTCGGCGGTGTCTTCACTGGCATCTTCGCGAATGGAACGGCAGGTACTGGAACTTTTACGTCTCAAAGCGCTAATTTCCTCACAGTTGGCACTTCTTACTCTGCCGCTATTGACTATGTTGCCGTTCCCACCCCTGCACTCTTGCCTGGTCTCCTGGGTTTGGGCGTTGCAGCACTTCGCAAGCGTAAGGGCGAAGGCTCTGAAGCTGAGAAGGAAACTGTAGGGGTGAAAGCTTAGGCGATCGCTTAAGTTTCATTTGCATAAGTTTCGCTAGTCGGTAACGCGATCGCTCAAAGCACCTTTGTTTTGGGCGATCGGGTAGAGCGGTTTGACTCTAGTGAGTCACCGCAGCATTCATAACCTGTGACTTGCGTAGTCACAACTCGGGGAACTTCTATCATTCACCTTTGATTCTAAAAAATGGAGTATCAGTTTATGTCTGTGATTAATCTTGTTAAGAAGCAGCTCCTTGTTCCCCTGGTTACAGCTCTTGCAGTTGTCTCGGCAGTTGCCGCTACTGCCCCCGAAGCTAATGCCGCTTCAATTGTTCTCGACTTTGAAGGGGTCGGTGATTTAACCCCAGTAGGTAACTTCTACAGCGGTCTTGGCGTTGATTTTTCTCCTAATGCATTGGGCATCGTAGATCAGGATGCTGGTGGAAATGGCAACTTTGGCGGTGAACCCAGCCCAAGCACCGCACTGTTTTTCCTAGATGGACCTGCTGCTACATTGAATTTCTCAAGCGGTTTCACAACAGGCTTTTCATTCTTCTACTCAGCGATTAATAATCCAGGGTTTATTAACGTGTTCGACGGGCTGAATGGAACTGGAACCCTTCTGGCAACACTCGGTCTACCAACAACACCATTCAATGGAGCACCTGATCCAACTGGTCAGTTTAGCCCATTTGTGCCAATTGGGGTTAGTTTTGATGGAATTGCTAAATCTGTTGATTTCGGTGGCACAGTCAACCAGATTGCTTTTGACAATATTACGATAGGTGCTGCTACTCCCGGCGGACCAACAGTTCCAACCCCTGCTTTACTACCTGGTCTTCTGGGTCTAGGTGCTGCGGCACTTCGTAAGCGCAAAGGTGAAGGCTCTGAAGCTGAGAACGAAACTGTAGGGGTGAAAGCTTAAGCGATCGCTTAAGTTTCATTGACCTAAGTTTCGCTAGTCGGTAACGCGATCGCTCAAAGCACCTTTGTTTTGGGCGATCGGGTAGAGCGGTCTAGTGAGTAACCGCAGCATGCATAACCTGTGATTTGAGAGTCACTTCATTAACGCTGCTTAATGCGATCGCCCAGGGTTTCGACTCTGAGCGATCGTTGTATTTTAGGAGGGGGCGATCGTCATTACCTGCGTCTTTTCCAATATCCAGGTTTTCGGCTACAGTGCATCACCGCCAGAATCAAAATATAGTCTGACTCGATCGTGTAAAGAATCCTATAAGGGAACCTGCGTGTCATACATCGCCAAACGTCCTCATCGATCGCAACGTAGCGCGTAGGAGATTCCTTGATCCGATAAATGGCATCCTCGATCGCATCGATAAATGCTTGTGCTACCTCAGTCCGTTGCTCTGCATAGTGTTGAACCGCATCGGCATATTCTATGAGCGCATCAGGATGAAATGTATACTTCATTGATCCAGCAGTCGTCTTACTTGAGCTAGAGCTTCTTCTCCTGGAGTCGGTTGTACAGAACCGTTCTGAACCTGAGTGCGTCGGTGGTTGGCTTCAGCAGTCCAAGCTGCCTGAACATCTGGGTCGGTGTCCAATTCCAGGCTTTCGACTAGCCTATCCGCCAAGAGCGCCCTGGATGCACTAGGTAAAGATAAGAGTTCTTCTGTCAGTTGCTCAATCGATCGCATAGCTTCTTGATATCCATAAATCGCAGGTAACTGTATCATACCGTTGAGAAACTGAATCTGAGTAATGCCCTCTAAGTTTCGCTAGTAGCAACGCGATCGCCCAAAACAAGGGTGCTTTAAGCGATCGCATTTATTCCAGTTTTGGATCTTTACCTTAAACCCCTTTCCCCACGGAGAGGGATTTTTAGTTTTTGTCTGGCGATCGCCCTTGTCTTCTCCATATTCCATATATGAAGGTGTATTTTTGCTTACAACAAGGATCTATAAAGACGCAGTTATCTTCCGGGAATAGTAGTCAAATTCACGTAACAAGGTTTCAGAATCAGTTTTGTAACAGTTGATTTGTTTCTGCATTCCTTACCCTTACACTGTTCCCTCTTATGGCATCCATTTCTACCCCAACTTCTAATAACACTGCGATCGCCTACAGCGCTGGAGGCATCGCCCAAATCGTCGGCATAGCTTGCTTAACAGGCTTTATCGTTGATATGGCAGTGCTGATGCTTCCCCCCCAACTGGGTAGCGTCGAATGGCGCTTCGGGATCATGCAGCAGTTGTCCGATCGTAGTATCATTCTCCTGATTGGAGCTGCACTGACGTTGTTTGGCAGCCTCGAAAACCGCCGCTGGCTCAAAAATCTTTCCCTAACTTGTCTCCTGACCGGAGTCCTTTATATTTTTCTGTCTCTGCTAGTCGTTGCCGACGGCATTACCTTGCAGCAAAAAGCCGTCTCCACTATCAGCACCCAATCTGCCCAAGTCCAGGCTCAAATCGACAAAGCTCAATCAGATCCCGGTGCATTGGGTGCAAACTTGACTCCCGAAGTCTTGCAGAAAGCAGAGGGACAACTCAAAGCGCAAACAACATCTTTAACCAGCAATGCTAAAAAAAGCGTGCTCAAGCTAGGTGTATCGAGCGTCGGCAATCTGATCATTGTAGGGCTGGGTTTAGTGAGCTTAGGACGCTATGGCGCTAAATTACGCCGGGGCAGATAGATCAGTGCAGATAGATCAATATTGTTGAACAGGTCAAAATCATGAAATGGCAACAGGTACAGCAGACCACCGTTCATTTGATCCAGCTCAGCGGCAAGAGCCATCATCATCGCATGGTGGCAGCAGGTTTGCTCGTGGGTGTCTGCTATCTTCCCTTTTGGTTAATTGATACAGTATCGAGCACCATCCACGGCGGTGCTAGCCTGCTAATGCTGGCGCTCATTGCCCTGGGGCTGTATCGGCTGTGGCAAAATCGTCAACAATTAGCTGCCCTAGAAGCGGCTGACGACGATCGCTTTTTGGGTCACACGCTGATTGCCTGCGGCATCCTTATTTCGCCCTGGTGTTGGTCATCTGAATGGTCACAAAAGCTATCCTGGCTAATGATTTTACTTGGGATTGCCTGTAGCAATTGGGGCGTTGGTTTTTTTAGGCGTTATCCCCTATCTGTTGCCCTCATCTGCCTGGGGTTGTTTCCTCAACCCACTTTGGTTGGACAACAACTGTGGCAGGCATTTACACCTCCCCAAATGCTAGAAAACTTTATGGCATGGAGCGGTGGCTTAGGGTTACAGGCGATCGGGCAAGCAGCGGTATCAAACGGTAATACGCTAACCTTATCAGGTGGCTCAGTGCAGGTCATTTGGGGCTGTAGCGGCTTCGACATGGCAACGATCATGGCAGTGGCTAGCTTAGTATTAGGACTGTTTCTTAAACGGTCCGCCAGTAATATTCTATCTCTCATGATGATCGGTATTACCCTCGCTCTCATTGCTAACATTCCTCGAATCATGCTGATGGCGTATGCCAATGCTCACTGGGGCAAAGCTTCCTTTCATTTTTGGCACGGTCCTTGGGGCGGACAAATCTTTTCAACCATCCTGTTCACGATCTACTATTACATTGTCATGGCAATGGTGAAAAAGCGATCGCCCAAAGCGATCGCCCAACGGTAAGAGCGGATCTCAGTTTTGGGCGATATGAGGATTTATGAGCCTGTAGTAAAGACATATCAAGAAATGCCTAAGCCTCTGGCTCTTCTCCCTGTTCTCCCGGATTTATAACTGTAAAGTTGTAGTTAGTAGTAGATAAATTCAGTAGGTTCACTACTAGTTTAATCGTAAAACCTAATAGTTCGTTGATAATGGAGCCGGGCTTCGATGGTCATTTTGATCTCAGTCCCTCCCCCCTAACCTTCCTTTTGGTTTGTTGTTTAGTTAATAATCAAGGAGGTTGAAGTGCAGAAAAGGTGTGACCGAAATCGGAAACGTTCTAAACCACGGGCAATCTATTGCCCCATGCATGGCAACTATTTAGAAAGTGTCAGTCAAAAATATCGGTTGTTCGCAGACCAATCTAGCCAATTACAGCAGCGCGGTATGAGCCGTCGAGTCGCCTTGCTATTAATTGCCACCAATACAACGGTTGCCCTAGAAAGTGAATGGCTAGAAGCCTTTTGGTGCGACCACTGTCAAGCAACCCAGTGGTATCATGTGCGCAAAACTGGCGATCGCACCTATGAACTGGCGATCGCGCCCAGTGAACTTTGGCAGCAGGTTGCAGGAGTTGTTCATCCCCAGGGCAACCCTTCAGTTGGCGAGTTTACCCGAAAAAGTTCTCGAATGCTGGGTTACTACGGTTTAAAAGAATTCCAATTTATGGGCTGATCTGCATGTCTTCGTACCAATTTTTACTAAGTCAGGTTCGACAATATCCACAATTAATCGTTGCCTCAGTCACGCTTAGCCTGGTCGGAGCATTATTTAACGGTATTGGCACTGCCCTGATTATTCCAGTTTTACTGGGTTTTCTAAATCAACCGATGGCAGGTAATGAGGTTCCTGGGGTCATTCGGCACCTCCTTGATTTCTTGCATATCTCTGGTGCTAATAATAGCCTGACATGGATGGCTGGGCTTGTCATCGCCATGCTGCTGCTTAAAAATGTAACGACCTATGCCAGCGTGTTAGCCACTTCAGCGCTCAAACAAAGCGTTTCTAATCGGCTAAAAGAACTTGGGATACAGATGCTCTTAGATGTCGATATTGATTTTTACGTCAAGACTGGCGTAGGAGATATCAACAATAGAATCAGCTATGAGACGAATCGCACCGCCGATGCGATCATGACACTGGCACAGTCTTTTGCCTTTGCTCTAACCCTATTCGTATTTATCGGGCTGCTGCTTTCTCTTTCCTGGCAACTAACACTGATTTCGACCACGTTGGTTGTTGTCGTGGCTTGGGTTAATCAACTCATTTCTAAACGGGCTAATTTGTTTGGCAGGCAGTTGGCAGCAGCATCAAGGCTCTATGCCATTGGTGTTTTGGAGGTGCTCTCTGGAATGCGGTTAGTGCGATCGTCTGGCACTGAAGTGACAGAATTTCAGCGGCTTCAGAAAATGGGACGGCAGCGTGAACAAGCTGACTTAAAGGCTAGGGCAAACTCAGCTTTAGTGCAGCCCATCAGCGAAATGACTGGCATCACGACGATTTTTCTGATCATTTTAGTGGGTCGCTTTTTCCTAGCCAGTCAGGTTGGCTCGTTTTCATCCGTTCTTCTCGCATATTTGTTTATCTTATTTCGCACTCTGCCAGTTCTAACGCAACTCAATGGTTCTCGTAATCAGTTAGCGGGTTCTTTAGCAAGTGTAGAAATCATTCAAGATCTGTTGAGTCGGCACAATAAGCCATTCATGGTAAATGGCTCTCTGCCCTTTACGAGGCTACAGCAAGGGATTCGTTTCCAGGCAATCTCGTTTGCCTATCCTCAGCAGAGAAAACAGATCTTAAGCCAAGTTAATCTTTATATTCCTCGATACACAACCCTGGCGCTTGTGGGGGCATCGGGAGCAGGTAAGTCAACGCTGGCAGATTTGCTGCCTCGGTTCTACGATGTAACGGAGGGCTGTATTAAAATTGACGATCGCGATTTACGTGAATTTGATATTACAGCAGTCCGGCGATCGATGGGAATTGTGAGCCAAGATACGTTTTTGTTTAATGCATCGGTAGCCAGCAATATTGCTTACGGCTGCCCAGAAGCCACTGAAGCTGAAATTATTGAGGCAGCAAAACAAGCCAATGCCTATGGATTTATTCTAGAGCTACCCAACGGGCTAGAAACCGTGATTGGCGATCGTGGAGTCCTGCTTTCTGGAGGTCAACGGCAGCGGCTGGCGATCGCCAGAGCCATTCTCAAAAATCCTGAAATTCTCATCCTCGATGAGGCGACTAGCGCGTTAGATTCGGTTTCAGAGCGATTGGTGCAAGAAGCACTAGATAACTTGAGCCGCGATCGAACCACCATCGTTATTGCTCACCGTCTATCCACCATTCAGAAAGCAGATCAAATAGCAGTCATGGAGCAAGGCAGAGTTATTGAGCTAGGGACTCATAATGAACTGTTGGCGAAGCGGGGAAGTTATGCTCGGTTTTGCAAAATGCAGTTTACTGGGTTAACTCAAGCTTCGTAAACAATCGAAATTTCTTACCTTGATAACTTGAACATTTTGTTATGCAGTTCAAATAATTTCATTTTCTCTTTATGCAGTATCCCAGTATCTCGTTGCTTATTCCTTGTTACAACGCCGCACAATCTTTAGATTTATTGCTGAATGATGCACGTCAACAAACTATTGCATTTAGCGAAATCATCGTTTATGACGATGCCAGTACAGATCACTCCGTAGAGATTGCAAACCAGTATGGATGTCAAGTTATTCAAGGAGAAGTCAATCGCGGTGCAGGCTTTGCCCGACAACAGTTGCTAGAAGCTGCAACCTCAAATTACATTCATTTTCATGATGCTGATGATCGTATAGAAGCAAATTTCCTAGACTTCTTGCTACCCTATTGCACTGAATCTCTGGCCGTTTGTTGTGCCTTAAAAGAAGTACAGAAAGATGGGAAAGTTTTAGTCCGAACTTATGAGCCTTTAAATAAAGGGATAGACAAAATTTCCTTCTTCATTCGCAACTTTGTCCACATGAACACTATGATTTATCCTAGAAAAGCCTCGATTGAGGCAGGTGGCTTTGATGTAGAGCTTCGTACCAATCAAGACCGAGTTTTTCATTACAGACTAGCAACTTCTGACCTAAGTTTTAGATTTATTGACCAGCCCCTAGTTACTCAGATTCGCAATGTTCAATCTACCTTATCTAATACTAAATTTTCACATATTATCGCTAATTTTGTACGTGGTGCTGAAATTGCTATGGATATCTTTCCACAAGCCTACTACCCGCTACTAGCAGAGTACCTGCTGTTTTACGCTGAAAAATCTGCCTACCGAGGCGAATATGGTTTAGTCAAGCATATTATTAGCGTCGCAAAACGTTGTGGTGCAAAATCGTTGACGGAGCAAGGTCTATTTAGCAACGTTCTAAGCCAGGTAATTGGGATTGAAAATACATTAATAGTTAGACATCAGTATATAAAGTTGCGACAGCAGATAAGTTTGAACCAATGAGCCTACCCATTAGCATTATCATCTCTTGCTTCAAGAAAAACCTTGTGATTGATTTTCATAGTGGGTCACGAGCGGTAAAAGATACTGTAAATGCGATCAAAGCGATTCAAAAGACAAAGTGATTCACCTGTAAATAAATTACCTATCGGCGGATCATTTCTTTTTTCTAGTGCTATTTTTTGAGGAACTATGTCTTTTCTAACTCTAAGTGAACTGCCATCCGCTTGCTTCAGTGGAACAAACTGGACAAAAGAGCCTCAAAATCTTGATCAGGTTAGTTCTTGCGATGTTGTTAAATATCCTCGAATTAGTATCATCACTCCTAGTTATAACCAAGGACACTTTATTGAGGAAACGATTCGTTCAGTTCTGCTGCAAGGTTATCCCAATTTGGAGTACATCATTATTGATGGTGGTAGCACCGATGATACAGTCGAAATTATCAAAAAATATGAACCGTGGATTGCTTACTGGGTGAGTGAGGGCGATCGCGGTCAGACTCACGCTATTAACAAAGGACTTGCCAGAGCAACGGGTGAAATACTGGCATACCTCAATAGCGATGACTATTATTTACCAGAAACCCTTTTTCGTGTTGCCGAACATTTTAACCAGCATCCAGAAACCGACTTACTGCATGGTCGTTGCCGCTATGTTAACGAGCAGGGTGAAAAGATTGGGGAACAATTTGGGAACATCTCAACCTTTGCAGAAATTATTGATATTTGGGGTGTTTGGTGGCAGAAACGACAGTTTGTACAGCCAGAGGTATTTTGGAGTCGGCGAATTACAGATAAGGTAGGGACGTTTAACGAGACACTGAATTATGTCATGGACTATGACTACTGGTGTCGGATTCTCCAAGCAGGTGGACAGGTTGGTCAAGTGACAGATGAGATGGCTTGCTTTCGGTTCACAGCAGTGCAAAAGTCAACTCATAGCAAACAGGTGGCTCAAGAACTTTTAGAACTAGTGCAGCCCATCCTCTGGGATTCAGAAACGTGTCTTACGCTCAAAAACCGACTACAACTTCAGGGCAAGTGGCTGTATCAAGTGCATCTGCTGGAGCAGATTACAATGGCTGTAGAAAAGCAAGACAGTCAGTTTAGACGCTGGATGCGATCGCTGCAAACCATTCTTCAATACCCTCAGATATTGATGGCTCCGAGCTTGCATCGTCGCGTTAGTAAGGTCATTTTTGGCACACTGGAGCGGATATGAAACTGCTCGTTGAATCGAGACACAGCGTCATTGATAAACTTCGCTAATAGCTGCTTTTGCAGAAAATCGCCTTAGAAGATTTTCTAAGGATCTGCTGCTCAAGTAAACGATGCCCACTCATTCTAAGAATTGATTATGAATAAGCCTCTAGTTTCAATCATCATTCCTTGCTTTAATCGCGAGAACTATTTACCCGAAACAATTGAAAGCTGTTTAGAACAGACCCATTCTAACTTAGAGATTATTGTGGCTGATGATGGCTCAACTGATGGCAGTGTTAGAGTAGCAAAGCAATATGCTCAACAAGATGACCGGATTAAAGTTTTCCATACAGTAAACCAAGGTCCTTGCGTTGCTAGAAATAATGGGTTAGGACTATCTCAAGGTATATATGTCAAGTTTCTAGATAGTGATGATGTGCTGCTACCTTATAGCATTGAGTATCAAGTTGACAGTTTAGAGCATTATCAAGTTGATCTAACATCTGGAAAAATTCTAGGTTTTTTTGATGGAGGACTGCCGCAAGCTAAACAAGAAGTACCGAGTGCTTTAAGCTTCACCGAAGAAGATAAACCTATTAATGAACCTTACCTCAATCTTATTAAAAAAAATAATTTTACTTTTAACGAAATTTTGTTAAAACGAGAAATTGCCTATCAATCAGGTGGGTTTCATCCCTGGTTAGGAGGTGCTAATGAATCAAGCTTAAATGCTCGAATTCTGTGCAATTTTCCCAATGCAAAAGCAACCTTTCATGAAGATACTGTTGTACTGTTAAAGCGCCTGGGAGACTATTCGCTAGCTGCAACAAATCGTCAAAGTAAAGAAACCTTACCTTGGGCTTTAATCTCTTATCAGAAATCAGGTGAATATGCGCTAAAGCGATTAGATAAACTGACACCTGAAGTTAAGCATTTTATTTTTGATCGGCTTTATAAGCTAGCAATTTACGCCTACCGTCAAAACAAAAAGGGTTATGCACTAACGGCATTAGATGTATGGCAGAAGGCAAACATGCAGCCACCATTACTGGCTCCTTGGTATCATAATATGCTGCACCACTATAGTGGTTTTACCCAAGCAGAAGAAACGCTTGAGAGAATGAGAGGGCTGGCAAGTCCATTCAGAGGAACTTAAGTGTCACCAGCGGAAATATGGGGACTATACTCTCCTGTAGAAAATCCTATCACTGCATCTCAAGAATTTCCTTTAAAGAAACCAAAAGGACTTAAATAAAATGTCACTTGGCAGCCTAGCTCTAAAAATTCGGACAAAATATCAGCATGGTGTGGGTGCGGCATACTACAAAGATATCGTCAGAAATCGCATTCTCGACACTCAACCGATCGCCCAAACCAGCGATCGCGCCTGCGAGATTCATGTCTTCACCTGCTCACAAGACTGGCTGAACTTGATTTGGGCGCTCAAGTCCTTCTATTGGGCTTCAAATCGGCAGTACGCCCTCTGCATTCATGATGATGGTACATTAACGGCTGCAAACCGTGCCACGCTCCAGCAGCATTTTCCTAATGCTCGAATCATCGATCGCCCCAGTGCTGATGCAAGAGTGCTAGCAGGGCTGCAGAATTACCCTCGCTGCTTAGAGTTTCGTCAAAGTAATCACCTTGCCCCCAAAGTGTTTGACTTTGCCAGCTATTTAGAGAGCGATCGCATGTTGTTACTTGACAGCGACATTTTGTTTTTTGCAGAACCCACCGAACTGCTGCAACGGATCGAAGACCCGACGTATTTACTCAATACTGTCAATGGAGATGTGTCTAGCGCCTATACGGTTAATCCGCAGGTCGTTAAAGACAAACTGGGCTTTGATGTAATCGATCGCTTCAATTCTGGCTTAGGGCTAATTCACAAAGCCTCATTTAACCTTGACTGGATTGAGGAATTTCTGGCGCTTCCTGATATCCTGGGGCATTTCTGGCGCATTGAGCAAACGCTTTATGCGCTGTTAAGTTCGCGCTTTGGTGCAGAACTGTTGCCACCCGCCTACGACGTTCATCTGGAGGGAGGAATTGGCAATTCTCCCTCTCGGCACTATGTGGGTCAAATTCGACATCTGATGTATGACGAAGGCATTCGTCAGCTCAAAAATCAGAATTTTCTACGTAAACGCCCATGTTTATAGTGATAGATTAAAATTTTGTACTTTTATTTATAAATTCTTTCAGTATTCTCTATGAAAATTAGCAGTCCTGAAATCGTTCAGCAGCATGGTAATGTTCTGTACCGTGTTTCGGTTGATTTCTCAAAAGGAACTCAAACACTTTGGTATAGCTTGAGTGCAGAATTCGCTGCTCTTGTTTGCGATCGCTCTGATGCTGCTCTTGTGGCACTGCTGATTCCAGCAATGGTTTGTGGTGAGGATATCTATATTTCTGGTACGGTTTCTGAAAAGCTCTACTACAATCTCTCTGTGAGATATCAACATATTTTGCAGTCTCTTATACCCTCACTGCACTTGATCAAAATATATCCCTCTAATGTAGAGCCAGCGTCTTACAAAGCGGCAGGTGTGGCAACAGGATTCTCCGCTGGGATCGATTCTTTTAGCGTATTGTCTGACCATCACTATAAAGAAGTGCCGTTGGGATTTCGAGTTACGCATCTTCTTTATAACAATGTAGGTTCACACGATAAAGGGGGTGAGCATTTATTTATAGAGCGTTATGTTCGTCTAAAATCCTTTGTAAAAGAACGGATTAAGCTGCCATTTGTTGCCGTAAACTCCAACCTAAATGATTTCTATGGTCTGAATTTTCAACAAACTCATACGCCCCGCAACGTTTCAGTAGCACTTTTATTGCAGGGTGGAATTGGACGTTACCTGTATGCTTCTGGTTGTGGTTATGCCAATGTTTTTATTGGTGCGACCCATTGTATGGCATATAGTGATCCAATCACAATTCCGCTACTGTCAACCGAAGCGCTGGATGCGTTTTCAGTGGGTAGTGAATATACGCGGGTTCAAAAAACCCTCTGTGTTGCTGACATTGAAGACTCGTATAAAACGCTTGATGTTTGTGTCGGTGCGACCAATAAGGCTGAGAATTGCTCGACTTGCGTAAAATGCCTGAGAACTCTACTCACCCTAGAGATCGCTGGGATGCTTGACTGTTATAGGGATGTATTTGATCTGGAGCTTTATCGACGGAATCGTCATTCATACATTACGAATATGCTTCAAGGCAATGACTTCTTCTTCCGTGAAATTGATGCATTTGCCAAGGAGCGCGAGTTTAAGTTTCCACTCTCTTCTCGCTGGCTGGCAAGTTCATCGCTGGTACGACAGTTGGCTAAGCCAGTGCGTGTAGCTAGAAATTTTCATCGGAGAATGAACAAGATCTTGTGATTCAAGTAGAATGCATGGAAATATTAATGCTGCCTGATTGTCGTGAAGCTAATCCCTATCAGATGCTTCTGGCGAAGATTATTGAACAACAGGATGCAATTGTCCACTTTCCTAAAGGATATCGGCGAGGATTGCCGTTACTGCGGGCGGTTCTGGCAGAACGACAGGTAAAGGTTTTACATTTACACTGGATTTTGCCTTACACTAAAGGACAGCATCGCTGGCAAAAGGCTTTATATGGCATCAAGTTTCTGATTGATGTTTCTCTAGTTCAACGGTTGGGCGTTCGCGTTGTGTGGACTGTTCACAACCAAGTTACTCATGATACACCTTTTCCAAAGCTAGAAATGTGGGTACGTCGTAGGTTAGCAAAGCAAGTCGATCGCATCATCCTACACAATACCGCTACGCTAGAATCGATCGCCCAAACTTACGGCATCTCTCCAGCTAAAGCGCAGGTTATTCCACACGGTCACTATCGAGATGTTTACTCGCCCAAGATTAGTTCTACGGACGCTCGCCGATCGCTAGGATTACCTCTAACAGGCAATGTCTACCTAAGTCTAGGCCTACTCAGACCTTACAAAGGCATAGAACAACTGCTGACTCTCTGGCGAGAACATCCTAAGATCACAACCGGGAACACGCTGCTGATTGCCGGAAAAGCGGGTTCAGCTTATGCCGAAGAATTGCAAAAGCTGATTGCTGATTTGCCATCGATAATTTTGATGCCTGAGTTTATCGAGAGCGATCGCATTCATCTTTTCTTTAGTGCGGCAACGTTTACAGTGTTGCCTTACCGAAATATCTTGAACTCTGGCAGCTTGATCTTGGCAATGTCATACGGCGTTCCAGTGATTGCACCTCGGCTCGGCAATATTCCTGAAAGCTTGGGTAAAGCTGATGAATTACTGTATGACGCTGATGATGATATGGGGTTATTGGGAGCACTGAAGCAGAGCCTTGATGTGGATAGGCGATCGCTGAGTCAACAGGTAGTGGAGGCGTGCGATCGGTTAGGGTGGGATAAAATCGGTAAAAAAACTATGTTTCTCTATCGCCAAGTTACTGGTAACTAAAAG
>JBBRCV010000100.1:0-18981 GCA_038204505.1 Elainellales cyanobacterium | reverse complement strand
GAGCCGCCTTTCAATCTTTGTAGACGGGAACAATATGTTCTACGCTCAGCAAAAAAATGGTTGGTTTTTCGATCCAAGGCGAGTGTTAGAACACTTCACCAACGATCCAGATTTAATGTTGATCAATGCTTTTTGGTACACCGGACTCAAAGATTCACAAGACCAGAGAGGTTTTAGGGATGCGCTAATTAGTTTGGGCTACACGGTTCGTACTAAAGTTCTCAAAGAATATTATGACGATACCTCTGGAAAATATTCACAGAAGGCAAATCTAGATATTGATATTGTCGTAGATATGTTCAACACCGTTGATCAATACGATCGCGTCATTTTGTTTAGTGGCGATGGTGATTTTGAACGGGCGATCGAATTTTTGCGATCGAAAAGTACTCACATTACCGTTATTTCAACTGAAGGCATGATTGCCCGTGAGTTACGCAATGCCACCGATCGCTATATTGATTTGAATGATATTCGAGGTCAAATTGAGAAAGTAGAGGGTTGATAATATTGAACGGTTTCTAGAAATAGGAAGAGTAGGAAGAGTTTGGGAAATGGCATGAATAATGGGCTTCATCGAGAACAGAAACGGTCATCCTGTAAAATTGCGGTGGTCGGCGATGTTCACGATCGCTGGGATGAAAATGATGAAATTGCGCTAAAGCATCTAGGGATTGATCTGGTGCTATTTGTCGGTGATTTTGGCAACGAAGCGGTGAATGTGGTAAGGGCGATCGCCCAGGTCAATTTGCCTAAAGCCGTCATTTTTGGTAACCATGATGCCTGGTACTCAGCAACCGATTGGGGTCGAAAAAAGTGTCCCTACGATCGCCAGGTGGAAGACCGCCTTCAGCAACAGCTTGATTTAATGGCAGAGTTTCAAGTCGGTTACGGCAAGCTAGATTTTCCAGAATGGGGCTTTACGGTGGTGGGCGCTCGTCCGTTTAGCTGGGGCGGCTCAACCTGGAAAAATGAGGATTTCTATGCCTCAAAATTTGGGGTCAAGAGTTTTGAAGAATCAACCCAGTGCATCATGGAAAACGTCAAAAGTGCTGCCCATGACACCATTATTTTTATGGGTCACTGTGGCCCTTTGGGGCTAGGCGCAGCGCCAGAAGATCTCTGTGGCAAAGACTGGCAACCGATTGGGGGCGATCATGGCGATCCAGATTTTGCAACGGCGATCGCCCAAACCCAGGCGATCGGCAAATCAATTCCCTTAGTGACATTTGGGCACATGCATCACGCCCTTCGCCATACCAAAAAACAAATCCGTAAGCGCCTGGATCAACGCAACGGGACGGTTTACCTCAATGCTGCCAGTGTGCCTCGGATTGTGCAGACTAAGGCGGGTTGGCAGCGGAATTTTTCGGTAGTAACGCTGGAGGCTGGCGTGGTCACAGCAGCAGATTTAGTTTGGGTCGATCAAGATTGGGCGATCGCTTCTCAAGAAATCCTCTACCAGCGCTCCTCTCAACAGTCCCCTCAGCAAGAGGCATCAAAACACTGACTCAGTCAAACCTTCTAGGCTCTAATCTAAAATCCGAAATCCAAAATGGGGTAAGATAGGCAGTGCCGACCTGGAGAGGTGGCAGAGTGGTCGAATGCGTTCGACTTGAAATCGAATGTACCGAAAGGTACCGAGGGTTCGAATCCCTCCCTCTCCGTTGGTTCGCTAGTTATGAGAGGCGCTGGGTTCTATAACCTGGCGCTTTTTCGTCTATCGTTTTTTATGGGTCACCAGTCCTAGAAGGTATAGACCCTAGCGATAATCGGGGTTGCGAGAGGATGACTCAGGGGCGCGGCGCGGCAAGCTTTTAGGGGGGAGTGGCTCTGAATGTAGCTGTTGACGACCATTGCGAACGACCCGCATCATTTCGGTTAACTGTTGCTCCATGTCTCGTAAAACGCGATCGGCATAATCATCTGCCCCCGCCTGAATTTCCTCACATTCTGCCAACGCCCGCCGCTGCATTTCATCCAGTTCTTGCTGCGCTCGCCGTCGCGTTTGGTCAATATCTGCCAGGGTTTGCTGCTGAATAGTGTCACATTCCTGCTGCACCTGCTGTCGAATCTGCGTCGCCTCCATCTCTGCTTGACGCACTAAGCCCATATCGTTGAGGATTTGGGCAGCGCGTTGCTCGGCAGCGGCAATAATTTCTTGAGCATACTGCTCGGCTTCTTGCAGGATGTCTTCTTTGTGAACGACAATTTCGGCGGCTTCTTGGAACGCAGAGGGCAGGTTCAAGCGCACTAAGTCCAACTGCTCTAAGAACTGTTCCTCGTTGATGAGCGTTCGGCGGCTCAGGGGCACACGGGGACTGTCTAGAAGAATTTCTTCTAACCGATTAAGTTCTCGCTGTAGGTCTACGCCTCCTAGTCGCATGGTGTCTCCGGGGGTTCGATGGGCTGCCCCTCCGTTGCTTGAACCGTTGGTGGGGCTGTGAGAGCTAATTCCTCTAGGGTCTTTTTCTTGGCGAAGCATTGGTAAATATCCAAGACAACAGGGGGAGGGACAAGGTGTTCGATGGGACCGCCAAACTTGGCGATTTCTTTGACGACGCTGCTGCTGAGGAAGCTTTGCTCGGTAGAAGTGGCGAGGAAAATAGTTTCAATATCGGCTGCCAAAGTTTTGTTGGTGTGTGCCATCTGTAGCTCTAGCTCAAAGTCTGAAACGGCTCGCAGCCCCCGCAGTAACACCTTGGCTTGCCGAATTTTGGCATAGGTGACTGCCAGACCTTCAAAACTATCAACTTCGAGGTTGGGTAAATGCCTCGTAGACTGGCGGATTTGGCGAGTTCTTTGCTCGACTGAAAAGAGGGAAGTTTTATTGGGATTGCGAAAGACTACCACAATCAACTCCTCAAAAAGCTGACAGCCGCGCTCAATGATGTCTAGGTGCCCTAGTGTAATGGGATCAAAACTGCCTGGATAAATTGCAATCACGGTGATGAGCTGCTTTCTTTTTTGACGTTCGTCGAGTGTATCGTGATATAGCTTAGAGGCGACTGTATCAGACGTATTTCCCCATAATCACACGTTCGGGGGAACCCTTTGACAGGAACCCACCAATCCAACCTTCAAGCTTGGCGACGGAGGAAAGGAATCAAGCTATCACTCACTTTCTCATGCCAGTCTTCTTGGGGATAGTGTCCTACTTCTTCGAGCTGAACCAATTTTCCGTCTTTGAGGGAGGCAGTGAAACTTTGCGCCAAGCTTAGCGGCAGCCAGGGATCTTTGATACCCCAAGCTACCAGCGTCGGATGTTGCCATTCGGAAAAGCCTGCAAGCTCGGCGATCGCTTGCGGAAGCTGCATATTTTTGACGACTGCTTGCAAGGAGCGTCCAGCTTCTGAACTTTTGAGAAACGGGCGACGGTAAACATCTAAATCGGTATCTTCTACTCGGTAGCCGCCGCCGCCTTCGAGAGTGCGATCGACCAACAAAGGATCTTGGGTCAGGACTTCGCCTAGCAGCGGCATCCCAAACAGTTTGATTTTCCAGGGAAGCTTTGCATCAGGGGCGATCGGGGCATTCAAAATTGCTAAGCGTTCGATTTGCTCAGGATGGCGGAGGGCGTATTGCAGACCCATCGATCCCATAAAGCCTTGGACAACTAATGAGAACCGCTCTAAATTAAGGGCATCAAAGAAAGCCTCAAGTGCCGTGATGTATGCCTCTGGGGTATAAGCAAAGTCACGGCGATCGGGCTTTGAGGAGTAGCCAAACCCAATCCAGTCGGGAGCGATCGCCCGAAAGCCCTGCTCCGTTAGGGCTGGCAATACGTGCCGCCATCCATAGCTCTGCGACAGCAACCCATGTAGCAAAACCACAGGCGGCTTGTTTGACGGGTTAATCGGCTCTGCCTCCCGGTAAAACCAGGTGAGTGCCCCAACCTCAAGGCGATGTTCTTGTGTGGTCACAGGGGGTTTTCCTAAATTTTTATACTGTGTTTGAGCTTACCTTGACCTAGGGTGCTAGGGCTAGTGGAGGCGATCGCCTGGAGTCGCTTCTCTCAAATTAAAGACTTCTATGAATTTAGAAATGGGGTCAAATCATCCAGAGATTAACGTAAACTAGGCTTCACGTAAAAAAGAGGATAAAACCATGACTCGCGCCATTATGGAAACCGACAAAGGCACCATCAACATTGATTTTTTTGATGCCGAAGCCCCTAACACCGTCAAAAACTTCTCCGATCTAGCCAACAAAGGCTTCTACAACGGACTCAAATTCCACCGTGTGATCCCCAACTTTATGGTTCAAGGCGGCTGCCCTGAAGGCACTGGCACTGGCGGACCAGGCTACAACATCAAATGTGAAATTAACTCCAAAAAGCACCAAGCTGGCACTCTATCAATGGCGCACGCTGGACGCGACACTGGCGGCAGTCAATTCTTCATTTGCCATTCTCCTCAACCCCATCTAGACGGCGTTCACACTACCTTTGGGCAAACCAATGATATGGAAGTGGTCAACGCCATCCGTCAAGGCGACAAGATCAAGTCTGTCACCATCCAGGAATAAATCCCCATTCGGGGAAAACCATCCGCCATCCGGAAACCAATAGGGGTAGCGCCCCCGTGCCTACCCTGAATCTCCGCAATGACCAACCCAAAATCCCCACAATGATTCCCGATCGCCGGAGGGTAGGCACGGGGGCACTACCCCGACAGCCCTGGATCAGTAGCGCTAGCTCAACAAAAGACAGAGGAACCAAAAATGGCAGACTGGCAACAAATCCCCGGCGGCGTAACTGCCCCCAAAGGCTACCAAGCCGCAGGTATTGCAGCAGGACTTAAACCCTCTGGTGCTCCCGACCTGGCGCTGATCTTGTCGGACGTAGACGCGATCGCTGCTGGCGTGTTCACCACTAGCCAAGTTAGAGCCGCTTGCGTGGACTATTGTCGCCAACGCCTACAGGTCAAGCCTTCCGCCCGTGCCATCCTCTGCAATGCCGGACAAGCCAACGCTGCTACGGGTGCCCAAGGCTGGGCAGATGCCCTGGAAAGCGCTCAACTTCTGGCAGATGTCCTCAAAATCTCCCCTGACTCCGTTCTAGTCGCCTCGACCGGGGTCATTGGTCAACGCATCAAAATGGAGGGGCTACGTGCCCACATGCCGCAACTTGTAGCAGCAGCTTCAGCCACCGGATCTGATCAAGCGGCTGGGGCGATCGTCACCACTGATCTAGTGCCTAAGTCGATCGCCCTCGAAACCACCTTCGACGGTCGCCCTGTGAGGATTGGCGGCATCTGCAAAGGCTCAGGGATGATTCACCCCAACATGGCGACCTTGCTAGCATTCGTAACCTGCGATGCAGCGGTTTCGTCGAACCTTTGGCAACAAATGCTGAGTCGGGCGGCAGACAAAAGCTTTAACCAAATCACCGTAGATGGTGATACCAGCACTAACGATTCGCTGATTGCGTTAGCTAATGGACAGTCGCGCACGCCCGCTATCACTGAACCGGGAGCCGATGCCGATAAGCTAGAAGCGATGCTGACTGAGGTTTGTATTTATTTGGCAAAAGCGATCGCCCGTGATGGTGAAGGGGCAACCTGTCTCCTTGAAATCCAGGTTTCGGGCGCTGTTGATGATGCCTCAGCCCGTCAAATTGCCAGGGCGATCGCGGGTTCAGCCCTCTTCAAATCTGCTGTATTTGGGCGCGATCCTAACTGGGGCAGAATTGCCGCCGCCGCCGGACGAGCAGGCGTTCCTTTTGACCAGGACACTTTGCGAGTGCAGCTTGGAGATTTCCTACTGATGGAATACGGGCAGCCTTTAGCGTTCGATCGCCCCGCCGCTAGTACCTACATGAAGACAGCCGCAGCCGGGGAATATTTAAAGAGCGACACTGTTCTAGTAAAAGTCAGCGTTGGCAGCGGTAGCGGCAGCGGCATTGCCTGGGGCTGCGACCTCAGCTATGACTATGTCAAGATCAACGCTGAATACACAACTTAATGCACCTTCATGAATTCATCTCCCGAAAAATCTGTTTGGCATTACAAGCCCTGGTGGTGCCAACCCTGGTCTATTCTGCTCACAGGCAGTACGCTCATTAGTGGCAGTTGGGTTCTCCTTCATATTTTGTGGATTACCCTGCTCGTGGCTGTCCCTATTCTGGTCTGGATGATCTTTTTTGTGGGCATCTACCCCCGACTGTTTCTGCAAATGCAGGAGAATTCGAGTAGCCCTGAAAACGAAATTAACCCGTCAAGCTAAACTGGTAATCACGGTGATTGGGTATACTGACGCAATCATCCTGTTGATTTAAGGTTGCCAGCCGTGATTGCTAGTCTTTCGTCTGCTAATTCTGTTGAGCCTGTTACTTCTCCGTCTCGCTTGAAGGGATGGCGTGGGCTAATTGAAGAATATCGTGCCTATTTGCCTGTGACCGCTACCACTCCGGTTGTGACTTTGCTTGAAGGCAACACACCGTTGATTCCAGCTCCAGCGATCGCCGCTCACATTGGCAAAAACGTCCAGGTCTGGGTCAAATACGACGGTCTTAACCCTACGGGTAGCTTCAAAGACCGGGGTATGACAATGGCGATTTCTAAAGCCAAAGAAGAGGGCGCAAAAGTCGTCATTTGTGCCAGCACGGGCAACACTTCAGCAGCAGCAGCAGCTTATGCGCGCCGCGCCGGGATGCGAGCTTATGTGCTGATTCCCGATGGCTACGTGGCGTTAGGCAAGTTGGCACAGGCACTACTGTATGGTGCAGAAGTTTTAGCAATTCAAGGCAATTTCGATCGGGCGTTAAACATTGTTCGAGAAATGTCAGACCGCTATCCGGTGACGCTGGTCAATTCTGTCAATCCATACCGCTTGGAAGGGCAAAAAACGGCTGCGTTTGAGATTGTTGATGCTTTAGGAGATGCGCCCGATTGGTTGTGCATTCCAGTCGGCAATGCAGGCAATATTTCGGCTTATTGGATGGGCTTTTGCCAGTATCATCAGGCGGGTCAGTGCGATCGCCTTCCCCAAATGATGGGCTTCCAGGCTGCTGGGGCGGCTCCGCTAATTTTGGGTCATGCGATCGAGCATCCCGAAACTTTGGCAACTGCCATTCGCATCGGCAATCCCGCAAGCTGGGATAAGGCGATCGCTGCTAAAGAATCGAGCGGGGGACAGTTTAATGCTGTCACAGATGAAGAGATCTTAGTCGCCTATCGACTATTGGCTTCAGAAGAAGGAATTTTCTGTGAGCCAGCCAGTGCCGCCTCGGTGGCAGGTTTGTTGAAGGTAAAAGACCAGGTTCCAGAAGGTGCAAAGATTGTTTGTGTGCTGACTGGGAACGGGTTGAAAGATCCTGATACAGCGATTAAGCATTGTCAAAATCAATTTAAGACTGGGATTGAGCCGAATTTGTCGGCGGTAGCGCAAGTAATGGGTTTTTAGACTGAGGCTGAACCGTTTCATGGGTAATGACAACAGTCTGGCGTTGCACTTCTGCTTGCTCGTGCTTGTGGCGCGTGGCGCGTTCCTGAGTTAGGTGCTCGACCGTATCGCCAAGGATTGTAGTCAGCGCTTGGCGAGTTTGGGCATGGTACGCTTGCTCGGCTCTGAGAGCTTGAGCGAGGCGATCGCGCGCTCCTACTGCCTGAATTAGTTTTGCCTTGAGTTCTGCGTTGCTCACCTGCTGCACTTCCTGCTGAATGGCTTTCTGTTGATCTGCCTGCTGAATTTTGGGCGATCGCCCGTCCTCAAAACTTATTGTCGGCAGCTCTTGCATCTGCTGAATCTCGACTTTCAAGGCATTAGCATTTTGCCGAGCTAAATTTGCCTCAGTGCGTCGCTGCTGAGCTTCAGTTTCGTAGAGACTGCGCCACTTTGCCGCACTTGCAAACGCCTCTTGTCGTTCTTGAACAGCTTCAGTCAGTTTTTTTTGCAGAATTTGAATCTCATCAATCCACTGCTTGACTTCCTGAATCATGGCTTTATGTCTCGGCTTTGTTCTTGAGAGGCGCTTCAAGCTGAGTGTAGAACAAAATTTAGGGTTCAGAACAACATTTTGGTCAAGAGTTGGGGGGCAGGCAGAATAATTAGAACCAACAAGCCCAAAGCCAAAAGCCCCAGCAGATCTCGCTTACCGTCCAACTCACTCACATCATTTAGAGCAGGTTCATCGATCGCAGGCATCAGAAACAACAGAATTGCCCAAAGCAACAGTTCAGTTTGCACCAACGCTAGCGCCAGCACCAAAAAACGCGCAGCTTGACCAATTCTGGCTCCATTCTTTTGCCCAAACATGGCATGAACAATATGTCCGCCATCAAGCTGTCCTACAGGCATCAGGTTAAGAGCCGTGATAATGATGCCCAGACAACCCGCGATCGCCACTGGATGCAGCTTAAGCGCCTGATTGATTGCCAGATGATCACCTAACGACAGCTTACTCATGAGGAGCAGGAACAAAGACCCGCTGGGCTGAAAAGAATTGGGATTGAGCAAGCTGGATGTTTTTTCTAGGGCGATCGGCGTAGAGTGCATCAGTCCCCAAATCAAAATTGGCACTGCTACCACAAATCCGGCTAAAGGACCCGCAATCCCGACATCAAACAAGGCTTTGCGATTGGGAATGGGCGATCGAATTTGAATAAATGCGCCAAATGTACCGAACGGAAAAATACCCGCAGGCGGCACAGGAATGAGATAAGGCAACGTTGCCCGCATCCGATAGAAACGAGTTGCCAGGAAGTGCCCCATTTCGTGGGTTCCTAAAATTCCGAGCAATGACAAGGCGTAGGGCAGTCCGGTCAACAACTGCGTCAAGTCCTTGGGCATAGCGATACTCGGTCGGTGCAGGATTAGGAATCCTGCTAAGGTTGTGGTCAATAACGTAGCTGCTGCTAGCCCTAAAGCTAAGCCAGGTCTAAGTCGAAAGCTGGCTTCTTTGGCGGCTTTGGCGTGGGGATTAGGAACCAGAGCAAAGAAGGGTTTGTCTTGGCGATCTTCTTGGAAAACGAGGAGGAAGCGATCGCCAAAATACCTCAATACGTTCTCGCTCACCGTTTTGTAAGCCGCATCGGCATCAGTCCGAAGCTGCCCCCGACAAATCAATGCTTGAGGGCGATATTCAACATCTTGTAAATAGTAAACCGACCAGGGAAAGCAGTTTTTTAGATCGGCTTCTTCTGCTTGAGTGATCGGTCTAACCGGGGGTGGAGCTGGAGTAGATGAGTTGGGGGCGATCGCCAGATTTTCCCGAGGCTTCGGCTTTGCCCCTGCTTGCGCTGGTCGTCTCCCAACTTGCACCAAAGTCCAATACAACACTGGGCAAGCCACAAATGGAATTAGCAGTAGCAAAGAAGGAACCTGCTCATCTTCGCCCTTCAGCACAACCCATGCCGTCCAGACAAATGCTGGAGTCATCATGACTAACCACAGCAGCCAAACGGGCGTGCGAGTTACGTCTGCGACGCTCCGACGCACCACCACATAAGTCAGAATTCCGAGTAAGATTAACCAAAAAAACATGCTGTAGCTCGTCAATACATCACACGCCTAGCTGATGAGCTAGTCGCCAGAACTTCAGCATAACGCGTTCAAACAATCCTCATCCGTCCTGCACCAGACTTGTTACGCTAAGTAACCAATGATTTATTCATTCCTGCGCTTCTTATGGTTTCTTCTCCTCCAAAACTGCCCCGCCCAGTATTCGACACGGTTTATGCCTTCCCTCCCAATCGAGACACGCTAGGAGGAACAGCCTATTTAATCCTGGAAGAGACGGGAAATATACTGATCGATTGTCCTGTTTGGGATCAGGTCAACGCTGAATTTTTGAAAGAACACGGCGTTCGCTGGTTATTTATCACTCACCGAGGCGGCATGGGTAAGGTGAAGGAAATTCAGCAGACTTTAGATTGTGAAGTAGTCATTCAAGAACAGGAAGCTTATTTGCTGCCAGGATTCAAAATAACCGGGTTTGAACATGAGTTTCGTTTTAGCCCTCATTGCCAAGCGATTTGGACTTCAGGACATTCACCGGGTTCAGCGTGTTTGTATTTTGACCGTAACAGCGGCGATCATGAGGGCGGCATCTTATTTACGGGGCGGCATCTGTTGCCCAATCAGCAAGGTGAACCTGTGCCGCTGCGGATTTCTAAAACGTTCCATTGGAAACGGCAAATTGACAGCGTTAAAGCATTGGGCGATCGCTTCTCATCTGCCACTCTCAGCCATATCTGCCCCGGAGCTAATACTGGATTTTTGCGGGGACAGCGCAGCATTGATCGAGCCTATGAGCGTTTGACCGCGTTAGATTTGGAGGCTTATTTACAGATGAAGCCAATGCTGTAGTGGATAACTTGCAGGTTTACTAAGAATCACTTAAAGAGACCTGTTGACGCTGCCGTAGAATAAACTCAGCGATCGCCAAATCCACAGGAGTCGTCACTTTCAAGTTAGTATCTTCGCCCTGCACAATGGTTACAGGCAACCCACATTGCTCAAATAACATTGCGTCATCGGTCACTTCCCATCCTTGCTGAATGCCCTTTTCGTGACACTCTAGAAGATTTTTGACGACAAACCCTTGAGGCGTTTGGGCTGCCCAAAGCTGACGGCGATCGGGCGTACTGGTAATTAAACCATCTGCTCCGACCACTTTAATAGTGTCTTTAACAGGAACAGCGGCAATCAGTCCAGTGCAATGCAAAAGTGCCGCAGCACAGCGATCGAATAATTCGGGTGTGGCTAAGCACCTTGCCCCGTCGTGAATCAGCACTCGTTCTGAATCGGTCGGCAATCCTCGTAAACCGCGATACACAGACTCTTGGCGCGTGACACCACCTTGGATAAATTGGATGGGCTTGCTGAGATTGAGCAGGGCGATCGCCTCTTTAAAGTCTGCCCAGTCTTCGGGCTGCCCAATGATGCCAATCCAGGTGATAGACGGCGATCGCTCGGCGGCTAAAAGCGTCCAAGCCATCAAAGATTGCCCTAACAATGGCAACAGTAATTTGTTGCGATCGCAGCCCATGCGTCGCCCCGATCCGGCGGCTGGAATGAGTAAGTGCATACTGCCAAATCTCAGGAATTCCGATACTCACTATAAACCGTTGAGGTGCTCCCGAACCCATTTGCGGAAGGCTCTAAGGGTCGAACTTCTGCCAGCACTCAAACTTTGCCCAACGAATTGAACAATCACAGGTACAGGAAAATTTGGAAATGTGGGGCTTATTTCAGACTCCAGATATTCTCCATCTACCAATACATCAATCCGCAGCCTACCTTCTTCATATCGCCAGAGTTCAGGTACGCCCAAAGCTTGATAAGCATCTAATTGCGTTCGAGAGGTAACATCTACCTCGATCGCCAGATCTGGCGGCGGATCAATGGTTAAATCGAGTCGTCTCTTACCAATCATTTGTGCGTGATTCTGAACATAAAAGCATTGATCGGGTTCGATGCCTTGTGCCATGTCCCGGCGCTTAAAGGTTGTTGCCCCAAAACATTCACAGTCCATTTCAAGTTCTTCTAATAGAATCTTGACCATATCGCCAACCAGCTCTTTGTCCACCTCATGTCTAAGTGATGGCATTCTAATCTCCAAAGTCCCTTTGCTATATGCCAATCGAGAGGCGCGATGATCGCCCAGTTCTTCTAGAATTGCCTCAAATTCCTCCCAACTGACATCTTTGAAAATGACGCGATGTCCCGGCGGCACATTAATTTGGCGAAGTTGCAGAGTAACCATTTTGCCCTCAGTGGATGGGAGACAGATCGGGATGCTGTTATTTTAGAAGGCTATTACTTTAAAAAATCATGCTTTCTAGCGCGGTTTGTAAATCCTGAGTTAGCCCAGCTACGGCTTGACGACGACTAGCCTGGTAAGTCTCCCAGCGATCGCTCACTGAAATAGGTTGACCGATCGTGATCTTTACCCCTTGCGTTCCAAGCTGTGGACGTGGAAACGGCGATTCGCCTTTAATGCGCGCCACCATATCCCAAAAAATTAATAGAATTTCGGCAAAGCGATCGCCCGTCGGTTTTTCGATAACGTACCGCCCCGTCACGCTGACGAAGCTTTCAACCAGGCGCATGTGCCATAGCCGCAAGCTGGCTTCTTCGGCAATTCGGTCTGCCAAACCCTTCTCGACTGGCGACAAGTTTTCAACGTTCTTTAAGTCATCTCGGTAAATCCAATCCCAGCCTGCTTGCTCCAGGCGACGGCAGCGATCGGTAATGCTGCCTTTGGGAGCGATCGCAAAATGTTGTTCTGCCACATTCAGCGCCGCATTCATCAAAACCTGGAGGCGATCGGCTAAGTTTTGATTGGTGGCAAACAGGACAGGTTGCGACGGAACATTTTGCTTCGACAGCGACAGATCTTGATGGTAAAACTTAGCGTAAAATTTCTCCACCATTGGCAGCAGATGTTCGCCCAATCGAATCAGTCGTTTATAAAGAATCATCTGTTGTGGATCGGTCAGGCTGGACATGCCCTCGTTCTCAGCCTCTAGCTTTAGGTCAGCCTCAGAGTAGGGCGGTAGACCGCTGTCGGCTTCAAGCTGGGTCAATAGGTTAGCGATCGCCTCCCAAGGCGTAGACAAGTAGTGATACTGCAACCCAATCGGCAGAATCATGACTTGCTGCGATCGCCCTGCCTTCAACAAATCTTCAATGCACCAAAACCCAAACTGGGCAATGCCAGGTTCGATCGGACTCATGATTTCGTTATGTCCATTGGTGGCGCCTTCAGGAGCCGCCGCCATTGGAAACTGCCCCGATGTAAACAACTGTCGGATCGATCGCAGCCCCACCAAATCCACCCTGCCCCGCCGAATCGGTGTGCAGCCCATTTGAGAATAGTACCAACCCACCCCTTTACCCGCCCAGAGAGGAATACCGCGATCGTAAATAAAGTGGGCATGAATCGGGTGTTGGAGCTTCACGCCTTTCTGCTTCGCCACCTTCCCCAGGTAGTTCGACAGCAGGTAATTCATACACAGCGGATCGTTAGTGCTGGGATGCCGAAACGCCATCATAAAGCGAATCTTGTCCGCCTGAAACTGGCGATATAGCTCTACCAATACTTCAGGATTGCTCACCTCAACATCAGCAATTTTTGCCCGCCAACGCACCCAAGCAGGCTGCAATAGCTGCGTTGTTTTGTAGACCAAGGGATTAAACTCTGGCTTAATAAACTCTAGAGGCGGCTGAGCCTGGGTAATGAGATTGGGCAAGGAAATTCCTCCGGGTCAGGGGCATATCAGGGGCACAGATGAGATCAGGTTACCCTACCCCGTCTACTACCTGACCCAGGATTCAGATTGTCTTTACACTAGAGTGATATTCGTAAGCCAAAGCCCGATAGAAAGCCCAGCAGAAATCACAGCAGAAAGCAATGACGACTCGTTTGTATGACACCGACTTCCATGCTTGGACATTAGAACAAGTGAACTTGCTTCAATCTCAGCAGTTTGCTCAATTAGATCTAGTTAACTTGGTAGAGGAAATTGAATCATTGGGACGCAAAGAGCGACAAGAACTCAGAAATCGGTTAGGTGTTTTGCTAGGACATTTGCTTAAGTGGCAGTTTCAGCCTGAGCAACGTACTAATAGCTGGCTAGGCACTATTCGAGAACAGCGTGTTCAAATCAAATTTTTGTTAAAAGATAGCCCCAGTTTGAAGCCCTACCTGGAACAAGCTTTTGCGGATGCTTATGAACTCGGAGTAGCCCTCGCCATGCGGGAAAGCTTGCTAGGTGGAGAGGTTTTTCCAGAAGACTCTCCCTATGAGCTAGAACAATCATTAGATCCTAAGTTTCTGCCGGGGGCGATCGCAGAAAAATAAATAGTATTCCTGATTCACGAGTTTCAAGCCCAATAATTTCAGGCACAATATCTATAGAGATACAGCGACATCATCGGGAACCGACACAAGATCTATGGGTAAGCCGCGCATTCTTTCTGGAATTCAAACCACGGGCGATCTGCACTTGGGTAATTATTTAGGCGCAATTCGTAACTGGGTTGAAATCCACCGTGATTACGACAGCTTTTTCTTTATGGCAGACCTCCACGCCATGACTCTTCCTCACGATCGCACCAAGCTAGCAGCCAACACCTACGAAGTAGCAGCGATGTATTTGGCTTGCGGCATTGAGCTAGAACACGCCACAATTTTTGTGCAATCTCACGTTCCAGCGCACACCGAACTGGCATGGTTATTTACCTGCATTACGCCGCTCAATTGGCTAGAAGATATGGTGCAGTTCAAAGAAAAAGCCATCAAACAAGGCGAGAATGTTAGTGCTGGCTTATTGGCTTATCCGGTGCTGCAAGCGTCAGATATTTTGCTGTACGAACCCGACAAAGTGCCCGTCGGAGAAGATCAGAAGCAGCACTTAGAACTCACCCGCGATATTGCAGCGCGGTTGAACTATCTCTTTGGCGAAGAAGATCAGCCTGTGTTAAAGCTTCCAGAACCGATGATCCGCGCAGCCGGGGCAAGGGTTATGAGCCTCACAGATGGCACTCGCAAAATGTCGAAGTCTGACCCTTCTGACCTCAGCCGCATTAATCTCCTTGACCCACCTGACCTGATTCAGCACAAAATTAAGCGCTGTAAGACTGATCCAATTCGAGGATTAGTGTTTGATGATTCAGAGCGCCCAGAGTGCAATAACTTGCTGAATTTATATATGATTTTGTCGAACCAAACCAAGGACGTGGTGGCAGCAGAATGTCAGGATATGGGCTGGGGGAACTTTAAACCCCTGTTGGCAGACGCGATGATCGCCACCCTACAACCCATCCAAGAAAAGTACCACGCCATCATGGCAGATGAGGGTTACATCCAGTCGGTGCTAAAGGACGGGCGGGTGAAAGCAGAGGCGATCGCCAATCAAACTTTGGCTAAAGTGAAAGCAGCTTTGGGGTATTCAGTACCGTTGTAAAAGCTCAAATTAGCTTTGTGGGAAAACCTTAGTCAGATCTAGCACTGCATCTTGAAACCCCGGCAGTCCAACTTCATCGGTTGGCAGCAAAATCTGCTTGACACGATATCCAAAAATACCTTGAGTTGTTTGATAAGGGTCGCTATATATTTCTAAAATAGTTTCTCTAAGATTAAATATCCAATAATTTTGGATACCGCTTTCAGCATAAAGCTTGAGCTTAATCTCTTGGTCATAGCTCAATGAAGAATCTGAAATTTCAATGACCACTATCACATCTTCAGGAGCAGGATGAGATGTCAGATAATCATCCTCTCGATTTTGCACAATGGCATAATCCGGTTCAGGAGCGCTGTTGGGCGGAAGCTGAAGGGGTTCCTGCGTTCTAGCTGTGGCGCAATCGCCAATCAGCTTTGTGATTTCGCGGTTGAGGCGCGTTCCACAAACCGAGTGGGGTGTGCCCTTGGCAATCATTTGGATAATTTCTCCACGAATTAATTCCACTCGGTCGTTTTCGTTAAAGAAACCCAGTTCAGCCAGCCGATTGTATTCATCTAAAGTGAAGCGTTTGGGAAGGGCGATCGTCATGGCGGCTCAGTAAAATTATCCTGAACTAGGCTGTTTTGCAATAAATTATATCGAACTTAAACGAGCTTTCCTGTAGAAATAGACTTCACAAGATTAATACTTCTAAGATCTTAATAGCCCTCCAAAGATATATTGGACAATCACAACGCCATTGCCTACTGTAGAACTATCGACAGCAGGCAATTACGGTTCCCATGGCGCTACAATTTTGCCAACTGCTGCCGAAGCAGAACACTATTTTTGAGAAGGCGATCGCATCATGAGCAAAGGCACTTTATTCGACAAAGTTTGGGACTCGCATACAGTGGGTACGCTGCCTTCCGGGCAAACCCAGCTTTTCATTGGTCTCCATTTAATTCACGAGGTTACTAGCCCTCAAGCCTTTGCCATGCTGCGCGATCGGGGCTTGAAGGTGCTGTTCCCCGATCGCACCGTTGCCACCGTTGATCACATTGTTCCAACCGAAAACCAATCCCGTCCTTTTGCCGACGATATGGCAGAAACCATGATGCAAGAAATTGAGCGCAATACTCAAGATAACGGCATTATTTTCCACAAGATTGGCTCTGGCAACCAGGGTGTAGTACATGTGATCGCCCCAGAACAAGGGCTAACCCAACCCGGCATGACGATCGCCTGTGGAGATAGTCATACTTCTACCCACGGCGCGTTTGGGGCGATCGCTTTCGGCATTGGCACCAGCCAAGTCCGTGATGTTTTAGCCTCCCAAACTCTCTCTCTCTCTAAGCTCAAAGTTCGCAAAATTGAAGTCAACGGCACGCTGCCCACAGGCGTTTATGCCAAAGACGTGATTCTGCACATTATCCGGACTTTGGGCGTGACGGGTGGTGTGGGCTTTGCCTACGAGTTTGCTGGAACCACCTTTGATCAAATGACTATGGAAGAACGGATGACCGTTTGCAACATGGCGATCGAAGGCGGCGCTCGGTGCGGCTACGTTAACCCTGATGTCGTTACATTTGAATACCTTAAGGGCAGAGATTTTGCCCCTAAAGGAGCCGATTGGGATAAGGCGATCGCCTGGTGGCAGAACATTCACAGCGATGCTGATGCTCAGTATGATGATGTTGTGACCTTCGATGCTGCTGCGATTCCGCCAACTGTTACCTGGGGCATTACGCCCGGACAAGGCATTGCGGTCAATCAAACGGTTCCTCAGCCTGAAGAAATGGCAGAGAGCGATCGGGAACTGGCAGCAGAAGCCTATCGATACATGGATTTAGCGCCGGGACAGCCCATCAGCGGCACCAAAATCGACGTGTGCTTTATCGGTAGCTGCACCAACGGACGCATGAGTGACCTCAGAGAAGCCGCAAAAATTGCCAAAGGTCGCCATGTTGCAGACGGAGTGAAAGCCTTTGTTGTCCCTGGCTCTGAGCGGGTTAAGCAGGAAGCGGAAGCCGAAGGACTCGACAAAATTTTTGAAGCAGCGGGCTTTGAGTGGCGCGAAGCCGGATGCTCGATGTGTTTGGCGATGAATCCCGACAAGTTGCAAGGGCGACAAATCAGCGCTTCTTCTTCTAACCGCAACTTTAAAGGGCGGCAAGGTTCGTCTTCAGGGCGGACGCTGTTGATGAGTCCGGCAATGGTGGCAGCAGCAGCGATCGCTGGAACCGTGACCGACGTGCGAGACATGCTGTAAATCGTAAAGTGCAAGGCGTTTAATCTGTTGGAGCGATCGCACACAAATTAAACGCCATCTGCCGCTGTCTGTCAAAAACCTGCTAAAAGTCATCAACATTGAGGACATGAAATGCAACTCCAAACCCCTCCTCGCCATTACTCGCCTACAGAATATTTAGAGTTAGAAGAACAGTCAGAGTGCAGACACGCCTATCAAGACGGAGAAATTATCGAAATGACAGGCGGATCTTTCAATCACAATCAAATTTCTCTCAGCTTGGCTCTTAGTCTCAGACTGGCTAGCAAACAACAAAATTATTCAGTTTGTATGGCAGACATGAGGCTTTGGATACCTCGCCCGCGCCAATACACTTACCCAGATGTGATGGTCATAGCAGGAGAACCCATCTTCCAGGAGAAACGAACCGATACCGTCATTAATCCTCTACTAATTGCAGAAGTACTATCTAAATCCACCAGTGCCCACGATCGCGGTGACAAGTTTGCCTACTACCGTTCTATTCCTGAGATGCGGGAATATGTGCTGATTGATCAGTACACCTGCTATGTGGAGCACTTTAGCAAAACTGAGGAAGGGAAATGGCTGTTAACTGAGTATGAATCATTAGATGATCAACTCGTTTTACCCGCGTGCTGCTTCGCAGATACCGCAAGGGTCGCTCTCCAAATCCCTCTCACAGATCTTTACGATCGCGTTAATTTTGAATCTACCGAAGTTTGATTAAACCCGTCACTAAAAGTCTTGTAATCGAAAAAAGGATAATTCCATGAGCCAAGTTAAATCCATTTCCGGTCGCGCCGTTCCACTCATCGGTAACGATATTGATACCGATCGCATTATCCCCGCTCGCTTTCTTCGGTGCGTCACCTTCGACGGCTTGGGCGCTCAAGTCTTTGCCGACGATCGCCTTCAAACAAATGGACAACACGCTTTCGATCAACCCCAATATCAGGGGGCAAATCTGCTGGTGGTCAACCGGAACTTTGGTTGCGGGTCTTCACGCGAACATGCGCCCCAGGCGATCGCCAAATGGGGCATCCAGGCTCTCATCGGCGAAAGCTTTGCTGAGATCTTTTTTGGTAACTGTGTGGCAATGGGTATTCCTTGCGTTACGGCTGACCCGGCTGATGTGCAGAAATTGCAGGCGGCGATCGCGGCAAATCCCCAAGCTCCGGTTACTCTTGACCTGGAAGCTATGCAGGTTAGTACTACGGACTTTTCTATTCCTGTGGCGATGGGCGAAGGCTCCCGCAATATGTTCATCAGCGGCACTTGGGATGCCTGTGGACAATTGGTGGCACAGGCTGAGCAAATTCGGGCAACGGCTGCTAGCTTGCCTTATGTGAGTTGGGGAAAGGCGATCGCGTAGATTGGATCGTTACATTTTTATCGTTCCTGCGCTGGGCGTGGGAACGATTCGGCCAGTTTGGGGCATACTGGAAGTCAGAAAAATTCATCAAACGGCTGATATTTTTCTGAAGGACTGACCTAAGCTGATTTAAGGCTGATTTAATAAAAACAGAAGGAGTTTCATCCTAGTTGCGTCAATAAATACCTTACAGATAGTTAAAAATAGATAAATTCATTGGATACAAAGTTTGTAAATGCTTCGTCACAGCCATAATAGAAGTCTGATAGGTTCTAGATTATTACTTTGGTGCGTCGGTTCCGTTATCCCTTCTCTTCCTTAAAAGGATTCTAGAGGCTAAGCCCATGATAGAGATGAAAGTCGCTGGAATTGCCCTGGATGCAGTCTCACGCAGTCCCATCATCCTGCTCAGAGATGCTACAGAACGCCGCCAACTCCCCATTTTC
>JBBRCV010000099.1:0-19153 GCA_038204505.1 Elainellales cyanobacterium | reverse complement strand
TTTTTTGAGGAAGACTTTGAAGGTGGCATTAGCGCGGTAGTTATCGTTAGGTAGCTGATCGCGCTTGAGTAGTTCTGCTTCCACTTCAGATTGACCGAAGCCGCTAGTCACTGCCAAAATCACCGACTGGCGCTCAAACCGGAGAACTCTGGCTTGAAGGACGCTGCCCTCTAGCTCTTGGAATTCTTCCTGGACAAGCTTGCGCTGCTGATCCCGAAGCTTTTGAGCAAGAACTTGTTTGGTTTGAATCGCTGCCATTCGCCCAAAGTCACCTTGATCGGGAGTGACATCAAGAACGACAGTATCGCCAAGCTGGGCTTCGGCAGCGACTTCCTGGACTTCTTGTAAGGAAATGTTGTGGTCGGAGTTATCGACGGTTTCTACGATGGTTTTGGTCGCTAATACTCGGAAACCTTCGTCTTCTACGTCTAGCTCAACTTCAAAGTTATTAAAGTAGTCCTCCTCAAAGTTGGGCGCGTCGGCGCGATGGGTGCGTCGGTAGCGTTCGTAGCCTTTGAGCAACGCCTCGCGCAGGGCTGCCTGAACCGCGTGCTTAGGGAGGTTGCGTTCGCGGCTAATTTCGTCGATCATTTCTTGGAGTTTGGGTAGCTCGACCATTGACATCGGAGAAACCTCTTCAGGGGTGTGGGATGGATTGAATTTTGTGAAATTTTGCAGATTCTGGGCGATCGCTATTCCAGTCGCTCTACCAGTTGAACGCGCTCAATGAGGGGACGAGGAATGGCGATCGCCCGTCCCTTTTGGCTCAGGTGAACGCTTTCATCCTCCCGCCGAATTAGATTGCCCGTCCAGCTGTTCTGTCCTTTGTAGGGTTCGAGAGTCGTCACCTCTACTGGGAACCCTTTGAAAGAAACGAATTCTCGATCGGTCGTTAAGGTGCGAGAAATACCAGGGCTAGAAATCTCCAGAACATAGGCATCCGGGATCACTTCCGATTCATCTAGCACCGCTTCGAGTGCCTGACTCATGAGGGCGCAATCCTGGAGGCTAGTGTCTTGCTGTTGATTACGAATATCAATACGCAAAACCGGGGGGCTTTGATTAGTGTGAAACACTGCTCCCACCACATCTAGCCCAAGAGCAGCAGCAACAGGAGTTGCCAATTCAGTAATTTGAGGGATGAGGGGATGGGACATAACTGGGACGAAATCTAGGCGAGTTCGGGTCAGGATAAAACTAAAAAAAAGTGGGCATTGACCCACTTCAGTGAAAAGCAACCTAATTTTGAACCCAATCAAAATCGGTCACCAATCTCGTGATTCAGTTTAGCGCATCAATTCTAAAGCGTGTGGTTCTGTGAGTGATCCTCATTCTCGGAGCGTCATGCCATACAGTTTTTTAAGGTCGGCTTTCAGGATTTCGGGATCAGCTTCAGTCAACCGTTTAACATAGTTGATTTTAAATTCTTCTAACATTGCCACTAGCAAGACTTGAATTTCCTCAGAGGCTCCTTGCTGGGCTTGAGTTTTAAGAGATTTACCAAAGCGATCGACCACTCGCTGAAGCAGGTCAATGCCGACAGGATCTTCGAGGGCAGCGATCAGAGCTTGATAGGTATTTTGAGACACTTCAGACACGATTTGTTGGGTCAGTTGGTTTGACCAGTTGCCAATGCCAGGGAGACGCTCTAAGCCTGAGTATGCAGGAGAAGCACTGAGGACGCGGGTAAGAGTATGGTGCATGAATGCTTCAAGGTCGGGTTTAACTTGGGGCAGGACTTGATAAGCCAGTAGAGTGACGAGATGCTGGGCGATCGCTTTCCCCTCATCAATATTATTAAGGTCGATATAGCGCTGACCGCCTGACGATCGCAGCAGCCACCGAGTCACTTCACCTTGACGAATGAGCGCCTGGACTTGATCAATGGCTCGTAGAATCACTACTTCTGTTAATTCAACCGCCACGCTGGTGACTAAGCCTTTGGTGAGGCGATCGCTCAGAGGTTTAAGATTGACTAGCTTGGCTTGATTCAACCGCACCAGCACCGGAATAATTCTCAACCAGCGCCAGAACGGTAGCAACAACAATAGGTCATACCAGCGCCAGAGGAGCGCATCAAGCCAGGTCACTTTGTCTAGACGGCTGAGGGCAAAGGTTCGAGCCAAAAGCTCAATGCCAAACAGCGCCACAAATACCAGATCAATTTTCCAAAACAAGTCAATTGGCTCACCGTTTTCGCCAATTCCCCGAAAATAATTGGTGCGAATTAAGGGTGCAATTTGGCGATCGAAAAAAGTAGTAGAAGAATTCCAGTTAGTTTGCGATAGGTAGGCTGGACTCCAAAAGGTCTCAAACGCTTGTTTAGAAGACTCCTGCCCTGTGTACTCTCGCATTCGCCTTTTAATCCGCTCTAAAGTACCGGATTTATTAGCAGTTTGAAAGGGATCTTCCTCAATCATTTCAGCGCTTTGATTGCGGAGCTTTTCTAGCAAACTGAGAGATTGAGCAGAGTTCACTCCCGTTTGTGGGATTTGTGCTTCTAATGCCGCTACCGTTTGCAGATAACTATTAGTAGAGCGATGGGGTTCGATGCCTTTGAAGGTAGAACCATACCACTCAGTCAGTCCAGGCATTTTCCGTAGATAAAAATCTCGCCAGGGAATATAGCTAAAGTCGAAGGCGACGAGGCTAAGGTTGATGAGGGTGGCGATCGCCATCAGCCGCTCAAACCACAGGCGTTTATCAATGCGGGAGGCTTTCCTAAGCTTTTTCTGAATCGTCATCGGCAATCTCGCTGGGCAAACTCATTATTACTTATTAGTTTGATTGACAGCCTTAGATTGACAGCCTTTGACAGCCTTTGATCAATAACCAAAAGGATCGATAGCCAAAAGCATTAGTTTGTGGAGGTTGAGCCAAAAGCAGGGCTGAAAGCTGATACCCCAAGCCTTGCGATAGAATATTAATAATCCTTAACATTTCTCTTTAACTATGCAAACAGCAGTTGCAGCAGCGATCGGGGCTTACTGGCAATGGCGAGAATATTCAATTTATTACGTTAAAGCGGGCGCGCTCTCCGAGATACCCGCAAGGGGTCGCCATCCCAACCGTCCGCCTCTGCTATTAGTTCACGGATTTGGCGCTTCTACTGACCATTGGCGCAAAAATGTGGCTGAGTTAAGTCAAGATTTTGAAGTTTGGGCGATCGATCTTTTAGGATTTGGGCGATCGACTAAAGCCGTTGCGCCCTATGGCGGTGACCTGTGGCGCGATCAACTCCACGATTTTATTACCGAGGTGATTGGTCAGCCCGTTGTCTTGGCAGGAAATTCAATTGGTGGTTACGCGACTTTGTGCGTAGCGGCTCAGCGTCCAGAATCAGTGGTGGGGCTAGTACTGATCAATCCGGCAGGTCCTTTTACCTCCAGTCAACCAATTTCAGAGTCGCATCCATTTCAAAAGGCGTTAGGAGATGCAGTCAAGGCTTTCATTTTGTCGCCAGTACCTAGCTTTTTTCTCTTTCAGTATGTAAGGCAGCGATCGCTCATTCGTAAAACCCTGCTCAAGGTCTATCTCGATCCAAGTGCTGTCACCGATCAGCTCGTCGAAGATCTGTACCGTCCGGCTTGCGATGTAGGTGCAGCTCAGGCATTTGCGGCAATGTTCAAAACGCCTGCTGGTGAAAAAAATGATGTGCTGCTAGGGCAAGTGTCCTGTCCACTACTGATGCTGTGGGGCGAGGGCGACCCGTGGGCAAATGCGCGGGAGCGAGGTGTGCAGTATCGGCAACACTATCCCAGCTTGACGGAATTTTACTTACAGGCAGGGCATTGCCCCCATGATGAAGTCCCGGGACAAGTAGATGGCTTACTGAAAGATTGGGTGCTTAATGAAGTAGTCGGTTAACAAAGGATTAGCTGAGTAAAGATTCGTATGGCTTGAAGTACGGATTGACCTCAGCGGCAAATCATCAGAAAATTTCAGGAGTCCTGAGACGTTCCCTAAGCCTAGCTTATGTCTTAAAAACGATGGCAAATTCCAATGACAACTCCCGCAAATGGTTCTACCCTATTGACCGAACCGCATGGATTCTGATCTTATTGCTGAGCTTGGTAATTGGAATTTTGGTGATTAAAGGCGATCGCACGGCTCCCCGTATTCGTGACTTTACTTGGGAAAATCGTCAGGTAGGAACTGAAGACGCAGCATTTATGCTGACCTTCAGCCGCCCAATGGATCACGCTAGCGTAGAAAATAACCTCCAAATTAAGCCTGCGCTGCCCGGAAAAACGAGTTGGGCGGGGCGGCGCATGGCGTATACCTTGAATGCGCCTGCACCCTATGGCGAAAACTTTGAGCTGAAGCTGCAAGGAGCAAGGGATCGGTTTAGTCAATCGGATGATGTTCGCGCTCAAATGCAGCTCTATACGGGGCAGTTCAAAACCCGCGATCGCGCCTTTGTTTACCTGGGTGTAGAAGGCAATGAGGCGGGACGACTGGTGCTGCAAAACTTGACGCAACAGAAACAGCAAATCCTTACCCCTGAAAATTTGGTGGTGATAGATTTTAAGCCTTATCCTGAAGGCGATCGCCTCCTCTTCTCAGCCAGCGATCGGGCAGATACAAAAGCTCTCCTCAACCAGCAAATTTACACTGTTACAACTGGCATTTCCCTAAAACAATCTGCCAGTGATCCCGGTGAAAAAAAGCCGATCTTATCTGTTCGTCCCGAAACCTTACCTGGAGTCGTCAATTTAGTTCTTGACAATAAAGACTACCAAAACCTTAAATTTGACCTTTCTCCTAACGGCAAGATCGTCATTGTCCAGCGGATTAACCAAAAAAATCCCGCCGACTCTGGAGTTTGGATGATTAAGGACGGCACTCCCGCCCAGCCTCTTAAAACTGAACCTGGCGGCGATTTTTTGATTGCTCCAGACAGTACTTCTCTGGCAATGTCCCAAGGGCAAGGGATGGCGATTTTGCCGCTGGAACCGGATGGGCAACGGCTGGATTTTCTACCCAAATTTGGCGTGGCGTTGAGCTTTGCCAATGATGGCTCAGCCGCAGCCATGGTGAAATTTAACCGTGACCCTAGTAACCCGACGCGATCGCTGTTCCTGGTCACTAATCAGGGTGTAGAAAAAGAACTCCTTAAAACCGACGGCTCTGTCATTAGCGCCGAGTTTGACCCCACTCGAAAAAATCTTTACTGTCTCGTTACTAAAAGGCTTCCCGGCGAAGACTACATTGAAGAACCCTATCTCATTGCCATTAACCTCAATACTGCCAAGCGGGTTGACCTACTGCGCTTACCCATTCAACGAGATATTCAAATGAGCCTTGCCCCCGATGGCTTAGGTATTTTGTTTGATCAAGTAGTGGATCAGGATAAAAATAAGGGCGATGAAAAGAAAGACAAGCAGGCAGGACTAATTCGTAGCAGTGATGGTAAGGCGATCGCCTCTAGCCATCTCTGGTTTTTCCCGATCTTACTCGACGAAGCCAACATGACCCTTCCCGCCGATCCCCAGGCATTAGAGTTACCAGGATTGCGCCCCAAATGGCTACCTTAGTCCAGTCCATAGTCCGCTATGATCTTCAGGAAGAATTAATATCCTGCTGCTGCTCTTTTTTCCGCTCTGCTGAGGACTTGCCCTATGAAACGACTGCATCGCCTTTTGCTTCTACCCTTGCTAGCTCTCCTCACTACGGGCATTCTGATTGCCTGTGGCAGTGGCGGAAACAATCCCCAAGCAGCAATTAAAGTTGGCTCCAAAGACTTTACTGAACAATTCATTGTGGGCGAAATGTATGCTCTGGCTCTGGAGCAAGCAGGATTTAAAGTTGAACGGAAACCTAATCTTGGCGGCACCCCTGTGGCTCAAGCCGCGCTAGAGAATGATGAAATTGATCTTTACCCAGAGTACACAGGCACCGGATTACTCACCGTTTTGAAACTTCCAGCCCTAAGTAATCCGCAAGAAGTCTTACAAGCCGTTTCTAAAGGCTACAAACAAAAGTACAATCTCACCTGGTTAGATCCCTCACCCATGAACAATACTCAGGCACTCGCAATGACTGAGGCAGGTGCAACGAAATTTGGGATTAGGACTATCTCACAAATGGCAGCTAAAGCTAATCAACTAACCCTGATTGGTCCCCCTGAGTTTGAAGTGCGTGAAGATGGATTACCCGGAATTAAAGCCAAGTACGGCAACTTTGACCTAAAAGAGTACAAGTCCGTTGATGCAGGCTTGCGCTACAAAGGTCTAGTCGATGGCGAAGCTGATGTTGCAGTTGCGTTTGGCACAGATGGAGAAATTGGAGCGTTCAAGCTCGTTGTTTTAGAAGATGACAAACAACTCTTTCCCCCCTACCAAGTTGCTCCTGTCGTTCGTCAAGAAACCCTAGATGCTAATCCTAATCTAGCAGCAGCGCTCAACGCTCTAGCCCCCAAGCTGACCACTGAAGTCATGCAACGCCTCAACTACGAAGTCAGCGGCAAGCAACGCGAACCCGTTGATGTTGCTAGAGAATTTTTGACACAACAAGGGGTTATCAAAGGATAGAGAGAATTGAGCGAAATCAATGGGGTAGTCGTGCCTCTGTGTCTACCCCTGAATCTCAGCAGTGATCAGAAGTAAATAACCAGAAGTAAATAACCAGAAGTAAATAATCAGAAGTAAAGGTGAACGATTGACCGCAATCCGCTTTGATCAAGTCTCACTCCAGTTCCCCGGTGCTCCTTATCCCTCGGTGAACCGCTGTAGTTGTGATATTGAACCCGGTAAACTCGTCGTTATCCTGGGACCTTCCGGTTGCGGCAAAACAACCCTTCTAAAAATGGTCAATCGCCTCTATGAGCCAACTTCTGGCACGATTTACCTGGAAGGGATAGATATTCGCCAAATCAAAGCCACTACCTTACGCAAGCAAATTGGCTACGTTATTCAACAATCTGGCTTGTTCCCCCACATGACCGTGGCGCAAAACGTGGCAGTCGTTCCTAGGCTTTTAGGCTGGAATCGATCGCAAATTCAAACTCGCGTCCACGAACTCCTTACCCTCGTTGACCTTTCTCCTAACGAATATGGTCATCGCTACCCTGCACAACTTTCAGGTGGACAACAGCAGCGGGTCGGCTTAGCCAGAGCGCTTGCAGGTAATCCTAACGTGATGCTGATGGATGAACCCTTTGGGGCGATCGATGCGATTACGCGCACCAGTCTTCAAGATGAAGTTTTACGGTTACAGCGCCATCTCAAAAAAACAATTTTATTCGTGTCCCATGACGTAGAAGAAGCGTTGCGCCTTGCTGACTATTTGCTGATTATGAAAGAAGGGGCGATCGTTCAGTACGATACGCCTTTTAATGTTCTTACTAAACCCACAAATGCATTCGTGCGTGAACTCTTGGGCGCAGATGACACAGTGCGTCAGCTTAGTTTGCTGACTGTAGAAACCGTCATGTCTGATGCTTCAGAGAGCGACCCTTGCGGTATCTGCGAAGCAGCGCGCCATTCACCGACCGTTGAGCGTCACGACAGTTTACGCCATGCATTGTCCTTGATTTTAAAGACAGGTGCGCCTCAGTTAACCGTAGTAGAAAATGGCGCTTCTGTGGGAGTGCTGACGCTGGAGCAGATTCGCAAGGCTGCCCGGATATCTGTTTAAGCTGGCTCCAAACTTTCCCCTGCCCCATTGCTAAACCCAACTAACCAATCTTTGACCCAATAAGTTGCCCGACAATCATCTTCGTTGTAGCGCAAAATTAAATTGAGAAAAGCGCGATCGCCCGTTTCTAGCCACTGCGAATACCAACAAATTGACTGCGCCCCATTGGCTTCTGCATCTCGCCATTCAAAGCCAATCCACCGAGCAATTTGCTTAAGGGCATAGCTTTCAATGGGTAGAATGGCGACCCGCGTCACCCGTTCATGTAAGTCTACAAATCGTTTGAGCAGAGGCTCTACCCGGTGGCGCGGTGTGCCATAAAACTCTGCCATTCGCTTGACTGTTTGGACTTCGTAAGGGCAGAAGTGAAAGATCGGCGCATCGGGATATTGCCAAACCAAGTCGAGAAATTTCTCCCAGACTAAGCCTTCATCTTCTTGCCGTTCTGCCAACATGGGGTGGAACACTTCTGTTTTTGCTTGGCGATCGACCACCAATACGCCATGGAGATAAATCAAATTCTGTTCAGGCGCTGCCTCGATATCGAAATACAATTCGATCGGCGCAGTCGGAAGTTCATGGGTTGGAATCAGGGGTAGAGTGGGTTCTGTGGCGGCAGCGATCGCCCGATTTTGTAAAGTCGCTTGGGCTTGCTTAACTAGCTTGTGGGCAACGTGAGAACCAAAGCCGGGTAAAGATTCTAGCTTTTGCGGACTGGCGATCGCCAAAGCCTCAACTGTCGTTAAATCATGAGCCTTCAAGTGAATGTAACGGCTAGAGGTAACCCCTGGCAGCAAGGAAAGATGCTGCTCTGCTTGCGCCACACTGTAACAATGCTTCAGCCAAGGACACAGGTCGCAACGATTATGGGCAATAAAAACTTCTGGCTCCTCGGGTGAACTGTTGTTCGAGGATTTAGAAAGGGTTTGGATACAATCTTGCAACATGTCTTGCAGGCGAGGCAGTAGCTCTACCAAATCCACTGCATAGTTTCCCCGTTGCCGCAAAATCAGCCAGCTATTTTCTGACCACGCCCCTTGTACCGCTGCTAGTACATAAGCATGATACGCCGCCATAATCTGGTAGTCCATTTTAGGGCGTTTGCCCAATCGGATATCGGTAGGTTCGTACACCCAATCGCCGAAGACTGAATAACCGGGCTGTTTGACCATGAGGTTAGGGCGAGTCACCAAGTTCATCCCATCTTCGAGGCTGACTCGTAGCACTCCTTGGCTAATGCGGTCAACGCCCTGATGCATCAGTTGCAGAGTAGCGGCGGCTCCGGCTGCCCAATCGTGGCGAGAATAGATAGGCAGGTGGGCGATCGGCTGCTCTGCCAGAACTGCGGTTTGATTAGCAATGCTGTCTTGGCGAAGCTTAAGCAGATAGTCACTGGGGCGATCGCGCAATCGATAATATTTGTATAGCTCCAGGTAGGAGCGGCGGCGACAGCGCTGATGGTTAAATAAAATTTCGTCCGTGAGCCAGAGCTTTTCTGTATCAGTCGATTCAGTGGCAGACGGTGGATCGGACACAATTTCTAAGCTGTCAGCCTCTAGACTATCAGCCTGTAAACTATTAGCCACTCGAAGCAAGGAGGCTGGACTTTCTCCCTCAGCCTCCACCAAATTAGGGTAGGAGGGGTTAACCGTCAAAGCTCCCCTGTTGATCAAGCGCGGACAAAGCCCATGAGGGCAGCAACTTACTTCCGAGACTCAGCTTTGCTTTAGAATGCCAATCAATCATGCAGCGGTTCTGACTTGTTTGACTTACCCAATCTTTCTATGACTTTAGCTTGATTCCCTCGATTTTGCTCGTAGTGTGCACTTCTTTTTCTAGGAACTTCTCATGCCTCATTTATCACCAGATCAACTAGAGCGGCTAGATCGGCATCGCCAACAGTTTTCGGCGCTTGCTAACAAGGCTTACTTCAACTACGGCGGACAAGGACCGATGCCGCAAGGAGCGATCGCTGCCATTCAGCAAGCCCACGAACACATCCAAAAAACAGGACCTTTCTCAGGGGCATCCAACGGCTGGATTATGGAGCAGGCGAAGCAGATCAAAATGGCGATCGCCACTGAACTTAACGTACCTCCTGAAACCCTTACCCTCACCGAAGATGTATCCGTCGGGTGCAACATTCCTCTATGGGGCATCGACTGGCAAGCAGACGATCATCTGCTGCTTACCGACTGCGAACACCCTGGTATTATTGCCGCCGCCCATGAAATTCAGCGACGCTTCGGCATCAAGATCACCACTTGTCCGCTAATGGCAACGTTGAACGGAGGCGATCCGACTGATGTAATTGCCCAATATCTTCAGCCCACCACTCGCTTAGTCGTTCTGAGCCATATTCTGTGGAATACCGGACAAGTGTTGCCCCTGGCTGAGATTGTAAAAGTCTGTCATGCTCAGCCCAAAATGGTACGTGTTCTGGTTGATGCGGCTCAATCTGTTGGAATGCTGCCGTTGAATTTAACAGAGTTAGGGGCAGATTTTTACGCCTTTACGGGACATAAATGGTGGTGTGGTCCAGCAGGCTTAGGAGGACTGTATGTTAGCCCTAACGCGCAGGCAAGCCTTAGCCCTACCTTCATTGGCTGGCGAGGGATCACGGTCAGTTCATCGGGACAGCCAACGGGATGGATGGAAGATGGACAGAAGTTTGAGATTGCGACTTCAGACTACACGCTGTATGCGGGTTTGAGAGAAGCGATCGCCTACCACCAACAATGGGGAACTGCCACCGATCGTTACCGCCGTATTCTCGAACTTAGCCATTCTCTCTGGCAAAAGCTTTCTGAACTGCGTCATGTCACCTGTCTGCGCCACGCGCCACCCGAAGCAGGATTAGTTTCTTTTACGGTTGAGGGACAGTCGCATCCGGCGATCGTGAAAGCCTTGGAGCAACAGAGCTTGTTGGTGCGAACGATTCTTGATCCTGACTGTATTCGGGCTTGTGTCCACTACTTCACTTCTGAGGCTGAGATTGAGCAGTTGGTGGGGGCGATCGAATGTGCCCAAGCTGCGAATCTTTGAATACTCCAATCCTTCGTAGCTATTGTTACGAAGGATTAAGTAATCTGCGGCTATGCTGCTAGAGCATGGCGTGAGTAGGATACTTTTGGACTCGATCAGTTAACATATGTCAATTAATATATGTTAATAATTCCTCTTCGCAAGATCTTTGTTGCAGCAGGTTTCTAGATTAATGCAAGGGTTTTGGGTTGTGTTTAAATCAGAGTTCTATCTTCTACCTCTCAAACTTTTTAGACACTTACTTCAGAGACAGAGAGAGGTTTTAACCTCTAAGTTCTCAACATCAGGTCATAGACTCCGGGAACTCTAAAAAATGAAACCAATCAAGGGAGTCGATAGAAATGGTTGAACTAAGCGAACAAAAAATGCATCATGTCGTTGTCATTGGCGGCGGCTTTGGCGGGTTGTATGCTGCGAAGGCTTTGGGTCGGGCATCGGTCAAAGTAACGCTGATTGACAAACGGAACTTTCATCTGTTTCAACCGTTGCTGTATCAAGTCGCAACTGGAACTCTCTCTCCAGCAGATATTTCTTCGCCGTTACGAAGCATTTTGAGCGGCAACAAGAATACTCAGGTATTGCTGGAAGAAGTGGTTGATATTGATCCCCAGCAGCAGAAAGTACTTCTAAGCGCTCAAGAGTTGGCATACGATACGCTCGTTGTGGCGACGGGGGTCAGCCATCATTATTTTGGAAACGAGCAGTGGCAGCCAACCGCCCCTGGTTTAAAAACGGTAGAAGATGCGTTGGAAATGCGTCGCCGGATCTTTATGGCGTTTGAGGCGGCAGAGAAAGAGACTGATCCTGAAAGACGGCAGGCTTGGCTGAATTTTGTGATTGTAGGCGGTGGACCGACTGGGGTGGAATTGGCTGGGGCGATCGCCGAGTTAGCACGCCATACTCTCAAGCACGACTTCCGCAGCATCGACACGACCGAAGCCAAAATTCTGCTGCTAGAAGGACTCGATCGTGTTCTTCCGCCCTATGCGCCAGAGCTTTCGGCAAAAGCAGAAGCTTCTCTGTTGAGATTAGGTGTCACGGTCAAAACCAAAACCCTCGTCACCAATATTGAAGACAACATGGTAACGGCTCGTCAAGGCGAAACCATCGAGCATATCCCAGCCCGTACTGTCTTATGGGCGGCAGGCGTGAAGGCTTCGGCAATGGGAAAAGCGTTAGAGCAACGAGCGGGTGCAACGCTCGATCGGGTGGGTCGGGTCATAGTGGAGCCTGATCTGAGTATTTCAGGGTATCCCAACATTTTTGTAGTGGGCGATTTGGCAAACTTCTCTCACCAGGGCGACAAACCACTTCCAGGTGTGGCTCCTGTGGCAATAAAGCAGGGCGAATATATTGCAAAGCTGATTCAGGCGCGGTTAAAAGGGGCTGACTTACCCCAGTTCTCCTATACCGATATGGGGAGCTTGGCGGTAATTGGACAGAATGAGGCGGTCGTGGACTTGGGCTTTATGAAGTTCTCAGGTGCGCTAGCTTGGTTGATTTGGATTTTTGCCCACATTTATTTCCTAATTGAGTTTGATAACAAGCTAATTGTGATGTTGCAGTGGGGCTGGAACTATTTCACAAGCAATCGAGGCGCTCGTTTAATTACGGGCGAAACATCTTCGATGCTGGCGTTAGATGTGGACATTAAGAGCGATTACAGTGGTTCGGTGAGCAACAAAGCTCCGGTTGAGGTCAATTAGATTTATATTTTTTGGAAGGGAGGGATAGAGGAGTTGATTTCCCTCTGTCCCTGTTCTGCTGAAGTCGTGGGCAAGAGAATCGTTCAAGCAGGCATTTTATGAGTAGTTCCAATCAGCGCAACTTTGACAATACTTTTTCTGCTGTGCAACGGGCTTGTCTAACAGTGGAGTTGATAGGGCTACGGAGCAATTTAGGAGTTATTAATATTGGGCTATTTTCTAGCCCAGAGGGATTTCCAAATGATGCGACGAGAGCGGTGCGATCGGGATGTTTCCCAATCTCCACCTTGCCGCTGTTGCTAACGTTCGATGATCTACCGTTCGGTCAATATGCAGCAACAGTTCACCACGACGAAAACATGGATGGTGAGCTGAACACAAATCTTTTAGGAATTCCTACTGAGGGAATTGGCTTTTCGGGAAATCCAAAGATTTGGCGGGGAGTGCCTGCCTTCGAAAAAACGCGCTTTGAGTTTTCTTCAACAAACTCCACTGTTTCAATTCGTGTGAAATATCTTTTGTAGTAAGGTCTATCCTCACCAGTCTGTCCTATCAAGATTCGTTCTATAAAACGCCTTTAGAACTAGGGATAAGTCCGGCACGGCGCGGATCTATTTCTGTTGCCATGCGTAGCGATCGGGCAAAAGCTTTGAATGTGGCTTCGATGATGTGATGGGAATTGATGCCATCAAGTTGACGAATGTGTAGGGTCATTTGGGAATGGTTGACGACTGCGACGAAGAATTCTCGAACGAGCTGGGTATCGTAGCTACCAACACGTTGAGTTGGGATGTTGAGTCCGTAGCTGAGATGGGGGCGACCCGAAAAGTCGAGCGTAACTTGGACGAGCGCCTCATCAAGGGGAGCAAAGAAGTGCCCGAAGCGGACGATGCCTTTGCGATCGCCCAGAGCTTTCCCTAATGCCTGCCCCAGAGTGATCCCCACATCTTCATTAGTATGGTGATCGTCGATTTCAATATCACCAGTGGCTTCTACTTCTAGGTCAATGAGTCCGTGAGAAGAAATTTGGTGCAGCATGTGATCTAGAAAAGGAATGCCTGTAGATGCAGAGCATTTTCCTTGTCCGTCTAAATTAAGGCTGACTTGCACATCCGTTTCTCCAGTAGTGCGGTGAACGGACGCAGTGCGGCATTCTAGGCGAGGAAGTGCCAACAGAGAGCGGTCATCAACGGAATCACAGGTTTGCATGGTGAAATACTGATTGCTACAGTCTTTTATTCTACAGACTTTAAGAATGCTTAAGCCTAGCGCTAAACTACAACGGCAAATAACATTACTCCTGTATAACTCCAGCAGCGGGCACTACTACTGAATTATCATGCAACTTGACTTTCACCACGGCGTTACCTACGTTGTCGCTCGGCTGGCAGGTTTAACTCACCACGAAGCAAGCATAGTGGCGTATTGTGCTCAGTACGTCGATGACGCAACAAATTCAGGTTTAATTCGCTTCCAAAATGGAGCATTGTTCAGCCGCATTAGCTCTGCTCATAAGCTTCTAGACTATCGAAACTTTAAGGAGCTTGCTGTTCACCATGTTTGGATTCCTTTCCACTTTTTGCCCGCAAACTGTGGTCTACCTGCCGGACAAGAACCCGAAGGCGAATTTGTCGATCGCTTAATCTGTCGTCCTAACAGTTTGGTAGCGCAGCAAATGGTAAAAGGCTGTATTGATGACAAACATGCCCCTTATGGGTTGCATCGGCTGGGAATTACCTTGCATGTATATGCCGATACTTGGGCACACCAGGGGTTTGCAGGTGTGAATCATCGCATTAATGAGGTCACTCGTGTTACCGATGCGGAAGGAAATCTCGATCGCTCTTTAATGAAACGTTTAGCGGGCTATTTCATTAGTGAAGCTTTGCCTCTAGGTCATGGTGCAGCTCTCAGCTATCCAGATCGACCGTTTCTACGATGGGGATATACCAATGGTAAGGGCGATCGCATTTTGCGCGATAATCCTAAAGATTTTTTAGAAGCGGCTGACCATTTGTGTAAAGCCATTCGCCGCTATCAACTAGGTGATGCCGAGGCAACTGTGGCAGGACTACTGGAACCCGATAAAACAATGATCGCCCACCTGCTGAAGAACATTACCGATGATGACAAGTTTGTGCGGCATCAGAAGTGGATGAAGGCGATCGCAGATGGTAAGTTTAGTTTCGGTAGAGCCAAGGTTTCATACGTTAGCAAGGGCAAAGGCTCTTGGAAATACCTATCGCTGGGCACTGAAAAAGCGGTTGATTCGGAGGATGAAACGTTTCCTTACCAAACGGCTTTCCTCAATAGCAATTGGAAGCAGTTCCACGATGCCCTTCAAGCACACCACTTTCACGTTTTACACGAGCTACTGCCGCAATACGGGATTTGCACAGCGTAAAGCTTCTGGACTATCTCAACTATCTAAAACTGGGGTGCTAGGATTCGAACCTAGGAATGGCGGGACCAAAACCCGCTGCCTTACCACTTGGCGACACCCCAATATGTTTCACCTTAGTAATATTAACAGCTAGTAGCGGTAGAGTGTCAACTTGTGCGATCTTTTTTGAGAAGAGGCGATCGTGCTGAACCTAAACTATAAATTGTCATATTCTGCATCGTCGGGGTTATCCCAAACCGTTTGCAAAATGGGTTCTGATAGCTTTGAGGCTGCTTTGACCAATGCTTTGACTAGGTGACGTTGGGCTAGAAAATCTACAAAATCCTCAACCTCGATCACTTTATCGGAGGGTAGATTGCGGATTTTTTCTAGAAGCCGTTGTTCAATTAAAGTTGATGGAGTCATGATTGGGAGGGCGATCGCGCATCAATAATCTACAGCTTACTTTAGGTTGGAGGGGGTGGGCGATCGCTGAGTAGGCGGAGGGGCGATCGCCTATTGCGACTCAGCCGCGATCGAAACCACCAAGATTTCTGTGACTCGATGCATGGGTTTAGTTCGTTTCTCCGTCGTTACAAATTCATCCGCGTTAATAGATAAAGCAGCAGCAATGTGTAGTGCATCCATCCCAGCAAGCCCGTAGGTTTGAGCAATACGACGGGCGACTAGGGTGATTTGTTCGAGATCCAATGCCCAATGGCTGACATCGTTGAAAAAGGCTGCGTAGAATTCTGTTTCTAGCTGCTGCTGATTGTAAATTGCCTTTGGCTGCGTTTCCAATTGAATAAATGGGCTGGATGCGAATTCTCGGTTGGGATCGGTGAGGACTTGAAGTGCTCTCACTGCTCTTTCGGTGTTGGCTCTTGCTGCTGCAATGAGTACTCCAGAATCTATAAAAGTTCGTTGCATCTACTCTTCTTGCCATCCGCCCCGACGTTCTAAAATCTCCTGCTCTAGCTCATCGTCACTGAGAAGGGGCACACCTGCTGCAACGATCTTTTGTCGAATTTCCCAAAGTTTATTGCCCAGCGGAGTTTGCGGCACAAACTGGGGTTCTGCTTGCGGTTGGGGGTGATGCGGTTTTAAGGATTTCGCAAACTCCAACACCTGTTCTTGCGCGTTGGGTGGAAGTTCGCGCCAATATTCTAGTAAAACGTCTTCCTTACCCATGATTGATACTCCTAGTCGATCGCGCCTGAGTTTATGGTAGCTAGATTGTGGCGATCGCCGCTGCCTGAGTCTCTAACGACGTGCAGAGGCGATCGCTGAGTCGTTGGTGGCAGGGCGATCGCGCTGAATCTAATCCATTGCTCTCAAACTCAATCTTATGGTTGAAGTTCTTTGAGACGGGATAAAGCCTTTTTTAGCCTCTCGTTATTGCCTTGTTTCCCGTAGAGGTCAACAGCTTTTTTGAAATCAGTGATCGCTCCCTGCTTATCGCTTAATGCAAGGCGGGCAAGTCCTCCGTTGTAGAAGACATCTGCATAGTCAGGCTTGAGTTTGATAGCTTGGGCGTAGTCAGAGAGCGCCCCTTTATAATCGCCCTGATTCTGCTTATCTACCCCACTGACGAAAAAAGCCTCGGCTCCAGTAGAAGCTGTTTCTTTTTTTACAATTTCTGGGGGGCTGGTTGGATTTGATTTAGGAGAAGCATTAACGAAGACAAGCGTAGCAATAATTCCCCAGAATACTACCACTCCCCATGAAATATCGGACGCTTCACCTGACAGTAATACGTCTTTTTCGTCATCTTCAAGCAGGTTTTCTTCGTCTTCTTCGTCTTCGAACAGGTCTTTCTCTTGCTCCTGATTTGCCTGCTCAATGCTTAAGTGCTCTTGTTTCGTATCTTGCCTGATCTTTTCCGCTTTTAATTGTTTCTGCTCCTGCCGATCCTTCAGGAGTTGCTCTACCGCAACTGCAATCCCCTCTGCCACATCCACAAACGCCTTCTGTTGAGGTCTCCACTCTGTAATTGGCTTACTTCCGCTAGGATATACCTGAAGCTTTGCAAACGGCAACTGCTGCCAACCCACTACCGGGCGCAACAAAATCGGCACCACATAAGCCTCTCCCGCCTCATGCCGCGCCATCGCATCCGGCAATTCAATTTCATAGCAATACTTAGAATTCACAAAGTTCGGGCTAATTAGCAGCAAGATAAGATCTGCCGTCTGCATGTGACGGTCTATTTCTTCTTCCCACTCAGACCCCGCCACAATTTGGCGATCGTGCCATGAAGTAATCATGCCTTGCCGCTTCAGACCACTAAGATAGGTTTCTAACTTGTCCCGCCAAGGCTTATCCTCGCAGGAATATGAGAAAAAGACCTCAATCGGCTGCCGCTCCATGCCCATCCTCGTCTTATTCTGTCGGTTTATTCTAAAAAGCTAAGCTCATTATAAGAGTGTCTATGGAGTCTCAGCGGCACTTGCACTCCTCAATACACCCATAAGAACTGCCAAAGTAGACAAAGCTGTTTCATAAGCAGATAAAACCGATAAGTACCCAAAATTAAGAAACGAGAACCCTGAATCAGTAAACGAGTACCCCGAATCAACAGACAAGTACCCCAAATTAACAAACGAATACCCAAGATCAACAAACGGGTACTCCGAATTAAAGAGTAGGCACTCATTCATAAGTACTGCCTAAGCGGATCTCTAGAACAGGTAAGCATCTCTAACAAACGTCCACCCATTCGCTACTAATGCCTACTCATACTGCAGAGGACTAGCTCCAACACGCTTCGTGATTTTTGGATATTGCCCCTTAGGAGCCTTGTCGGCGATAGATACCACATCAATTTGATGCCACCAATCATCCCCAAAATCAAACCAATATCCAAATGACTCATTAACCGATAAGCCTATGGATGCGATCGCCGTACTCGCCACATCTTCCACAGGTTCATCTTCAAACAGCGAATCTGAAAATGCTTGCTTCAACCCATATCGCCTTGCACTGGGATCTTGCGGTCCACGACCTCCCACCTGAAACTCATACATGTGCGCTTCTTCCCGATCAAATCCCTCAAAAATAATGTTGTGGAGATCCTCTAGCGTATTGCTCCCCTTGATCTCGATCGTGCGAGAGATCTCCGGATTCTTAGCAATGAACTTATCTGAGACTGGTCCACTCACTAAAAACACATCCAACACATACAGTGCATCAGGAGATGACGGAGTGGTAGCTTTAGGGCGATCGCTTTGCGATTTCTCCCCAGTACTTTCTCGATTTATAGCCCCATCCTCTGAAGAGCGATCGCCCGGAATATAAGGAATCAAGCCCTTAGCATAGGCATCCTCCTGAATCAGGCGGGGAAGCGATCGGGCATCCACAATCAACCCATTCACCATAATCATCCAAGCCATCGGATTGCGGTCTAAGAGACTGGGCAGACACCAATCCGGATCCATCTGATGCATTCCCAGAATGTCTCGCACCAACTTAGACTTCGCCTGTCCAGAACTAGCACTCACACTGAACCACCGGTAAAGATCCTTCGAGCTAATGTGCGGATCTTGAGAAGAATCAAAAAGAAAATTGACCATGCCGAGTGCATGGGTCACTCCACATGCCCACGTCTTATCTGTACCGCTTACCAATGGGGAAGGTCTTTTCCGACAAAGCGCTGCGGTTGCAAAGCGGATCAACTGAGCATATTCGTCGTTCAAATGTTGCTTAGAAAAGGCATCCGTCATCGCCACAACGCGATCGAACTTCTCTTGCATGGTCTTAGGAACATCTTCGGACTTTTTAGTCTTAGCCACAGGTCTTCCTCCAACACAGGTCTGCTATGCTCGACATGCTTTAGGCTTGCTCCTTCAGACTTTCCAGCCAAAAATAGTTGTGTGTCAAGGCATCTTTACATAAGGATATCCCAACATAATTCTGTTAGTTGCAGCCATCTCTATCCCCTTCCACATCACCTCATCGCTCGTCCTACCTGAGTGAAACCGTCCGGTTCCTCGTTTTAATGTATGCGATCGCTTTCATCAAAAAGAAAACCGATGAACATTGCTCACCCCAATGCAGTAATAAGCTATCAAAAGCACGAAAAGCTCTCCATATAGAGTTTCAAGATAGAGTTTCAAGACATACCTTTCTAAGAGCTTTGGGAATCAAGCTCCTTAAAGTCACCTAATCCCATCTGCGAGAGAGTTTAAGCAGTCGGTAAAAGATCTTTCCCAAAGGTGTTGACAGAACCAGATGAAACCCTTATATTCATAAAGCGGTCGAGGGAAGCCAAGCGAAAGTGAAGCGGAGGTCGACTTCCGAACCTAGAAAATCTATATAGTTTTGAAAGCAAGAATAGCATCTAATATTCGTGAATGCAATAGATGAGCGAGTACTTGTACTC
>JBBRCV010000098.1:0-19361 GCA_038204505.1 Elainellales cyanobacterium | reverse complement strand
TTCATTCCAAGCGATGAGTAGATACACTCATTAACTTTTCTGAGAGGTGCTTAACGTTCCTATATGATAGGGAGACTATAAAAATTTTACAATCTGATACGTACTGTTTTAACGAAGTCTCTAACATTTAAATTTCTAGTTGGACTCTCTCATCAAGCTGATTCACACTAGAAGTATCTTAATTTCTGATCTTCTTAGTCAACAATTACCTTCATTCAATAACGCTATGGCTTCTACGACTACGCCAATCAATGAAAAAGATTTAGTTCTTCGCAAAGAAATTGTTGGCTCTAAGCGCCTAAGTAATTATCTCTGGGCAACGGTTTCAACGGCTGGAGGCGTAGGATTTTTCCTGGCTAGCCTCTCTAGTTATTTCCATGTCAACTTGCTGCCATTTTCTGATCCAACTCAATTGTTCTTCTTCCCCCAAGGTATTGCAATGGGGTTTTATGGAGTTGCTGGCTCTTTGCTAGGACTTTACCTGTGGCTAGTGATGGCTTTGGACGTGGGGGGTGGATTTAATGAGTTCAATCGGCAGACGGGGAAGGCGAAGATTTTTAGGAACGGGTTTCCAGGAAAGAATCGCAAGATTGAAATTGAGTATCCGTTGGAGGATATTCAAGCCGTGCGAGTGGACTTGAAAGAGGGTTTGAATCCGAGACGTGCCCTTTATTTGCGGGTTAAGGGTCGTGGTGATTTGCCTCTAACGCGGGTAGGGCAACCGTTGCCGCTAGCTGAGTTGGAAAATCAGGGGGCGGAGCTGGCAAGGTTTTTGGGAGTTCCGTTGGAAGGGCTTTAGTTTAAACTCAGGGGCTTGGCGATGTTTTTTGAGAAGATCAAGTGTGCTCTTCGAGATACCCGCAAGGGGTCGCCCCCTTATTTGATATCAATCAAGGAATTGAAAATGAAAATTTATCGTTGGTTCACCTCTCTCCTTCTCGTTGGAGCGCTCTGCTTGGGGGGATGTACCACACAATCAGAGGCGAATGCTCCGACTGATACTGCTGGTGGAGCTAGTACAACGGTTAGCCCAACTTCTAGCCCGATCGCCTCTGCATCGCCGACTGCAACGGCGGATCGGTTCAGCACTCTTCCTCGGTTAGAGGGCGAGGCTACGGTTGAGATGACCGTTAAGGGAGCAGTGATTTCTATAAAGGTAGATGGGGCGAACGCACCGATTACCGCTGGAAATTTTGTGGACTTGGTTAACCGGGGCGTTTATAACGGGTTGGCGTTCCATCGGGTGGTGTTAGATCCGCAGCCGTTTGTGGTGCAGGGCGGCGATCCTCAGAGTAAGGACGCTAATTTTTCAGTTGAAAAGCTAGGGACGGGGAGTTTTGTCGATCCGACGACCTCGTTGCCTCGTTATATTCCCTTAGAGATTACGCCGGAAGGACAGGAGCAACCGATTTATAGCCAGACGTTTGAGAGCGCCAAGATTACAGTTGCGCCTAAACTACGCCATACGCGCGGGGCAGTGGCAATGGCGCGATCGGGCGATCCTGATTCGGCTTCGGCGCAGTTTTATATCGCTTTGTCAGATTTAGATTTTCTAGATGGGTCTTATGCGGTATTTGGGAACGTAGTCAGTGGGATGGAAACGGTGGATCGAATTCGCCAGGGCGATCGCATTACTTCGGCTAAGGTGACGAAGGGAATTGAGAATTTGAAGCCCGGTCAATAGATAAAGTCAGCTTCAAAGATAAACTCGGCTTCAAGGTAATAAGAAATATAGAGAGCTGTGCCATGCACGGCTCTTTTTTAGGTCTATCTGATTTACTTTTCTTATCGGTTCTCTCAGATTCTGCGATCGCTAGTGACTTTTCTAGTGGCGATCGTTCATGTAGGATAAAGAGAAATTACTATAGTAAATCAATTTTCCATAGTCTTAAATCTATGTCCTCCCTGGCGTGATGTTGATGGAAGGTTGATCCTCACCGTAAAAAATCCACTTTAGACCTACCTAGGACGTTGCCATGCCCCAGTTTCTGGTTCAGACTGCTTGGTTGATTCCGTGCTACCCGCTGATTGGGATGTTGCTCTCTGCAATTTGGTTTCCGGCGATTACTCGGCGGACAGGACCTCGCCCCGCAGGGTATGTCAATGCCATGACGACATTGATAGCGCTCATTCATGGGGTGTTGGCTTGGACAGCAGTTTTGCATCAGCCAGCGCAGTATCTTCACGTCTCATGGCTACAGGTAGCCGGGTTAGATTTGACGATTCCAATTGAAATTTCGGCGCTTACCCTGGGCGCTACGGTTTTAATAAACGGTTTAAATTTTCTGGCGCAAATTTATGCGGTGGGTTATTTGGAGATGGACTGGGGCTGGGGGCGATTCTACGCGATGCTGGCGCTATTTGAGGCGGGGATGTGTTCGCTGGTTCTGTGTAACTCTCTATTCTTCAGCTACATCATTCTAGAAATTTTGACCCTTGGAACTTACTTACTAGTGGGGCTGTGGCTCAATCAGTCGCTAGTGGTGACGGGCGCGCGCGATGCTTTTTTGACGAAGCGGGTAGGTGATTTATTTCTGTTGATGGGAGTGTTGGCGATTTATCCATTGGCAGGAACCTGGGACTATAACGAGTTGGCAGAGTGGGCACAGACTGCCCAGGTTGACCCAAAACTGGCGGCTTTAGTTGGTTTGGCGCTGTTGGCTGGACCGATGGGAAAATGCGCCCAGTTTCCGCTGCACCTTTGGCTCGATGAGGCGATGGAAGGTCCGTTGCCCAGCACGATTCTGCGGAATTCGGTAGTAGTGGCGACGGGGGCGTGGGTGCTGGTTAAGTTAGAGCCTGTTTTGGCTTTGTCGCCTGTGGTGATGAATGTGGCGATCGCCATCGGTTTAGTTACTGCCATTGGTGGGACGTTGATTGCGATCGCCCAAATTGACGTTAAACGCGCTCTTTCCTACCTCGTCAGTGCCTACATGGGCATCGTTTTTATTGCCGTTGGTGCTCAGCAAACTGAAGCGGCGCTTTATATCGTGTTGACCCATGCCTTAGCAATGGCAACCTTAGTAGCCAGCAGTGGCTCCATCGTTCTCAACAACATTACCCAAGACCTGACTCAGTTAGGCGGCTTGTGGAAAAAGCGACCCATTACCGGACTTTCATTCATTGCTGGGGCTTTGAGCCTGGTCGCTCTACCGCCCTTCGGCACGTTTTGGGTCATGCTGAAGCTGATAGACGGGCTGTGGGGCAGTCGCCCACTTTTGGTTGCATCGCTGTTGGTCATTAATGGGCTGGTTGCGTTCAGTTTGACTCGGACATTTGGACTAATTTTTGCGGGTGAAGAGAAGGCGATGACGGTGCGATCGCCCGAAAATCTCTGGGCTGTCACTCTTCCCATGACTGTGTTGGCAGGCTTTACGCTCCACGTACCGATGATTCTGCAAAGCCTTTCACTGCTTCCCGACTGGGCAATGCTCAACAAAGATGTAGCACTGCTTTTAACCTGGTCGAGCATTTTGGGCTTCAGCATTGGTGGCGTAATTTACATCGGCGATCGCATTGCTAAGCCAGTGCGTCTGCCTTTAAAGGGACTTCAAGATCTGTTCGCTTACGATTTTTATACACCCAAACTTTACCGCTCTAGCGTAGTGGGTAGCGTCGATATTGTTTCGAGAACGGTTAACTGGATCGATCGCTACTTAGTTGATGGGTTCGTGAATTTCGTCGGTCTATCATCCTTGTTTAGCGGCGAGGCTCTTAAATATGGTAACTCTGGACAAACTCAGTTTTATGTATTGACGATCGCCTTTGGACTGGTCTTCACCGCGTTCCTAATGTGTTGGTCAATGCTCTCCCATTTATCTATCACCACTGCCCTCAGTTCCTTCCTAACCGGAGCTTAGTTCCTTGTGGCTCACCTCACTATTGCTCACCTACTTGCTCACCTGCTTGTTTACCTTAACGCGGAAGCTTACCCATGCTTAGCCTGATCATTTGGATACCCATTTTCGCCGCTGTCTTAATTGGCTTTGTTCCCAGTGACCAACCCACAAGTCGCATTCGCCTGGGTGCGCTGTCGGTTTCTGGAATCGTGTTGCTCTTGACCATTTGGATGCTAATTCAATTTGACATTAGTAATCCTGGACTTCAGTTTCAAGAATTTCTTCCCTGGATCAAGACCTTGGGACTGAACTATGAACTGGGAGTTGATGGGCTTTCCTTAGTCATGGTTGCTCTCAATAGTCTGTTAACTTGCATCGCAATTCTGACCAGCAGTGACAAAATTGAACGTCCGCGCTTGTTTTACTCCATGATGCTGCTGATTAGCGGCGGCGTGGCAGGAGCGTTTATGGCGCAAAATTTACTCTTGTTTTTCCTGTGCTATGAATTTGAACTGGTGCCATTCTATTTATTAATCTCGATTTGGGGTGGCGAAAAGCGCAACTATGCCGCGATTAAGTTTCTGATTTATACCGCGATTTCTGGTGCGCTAATTTTGGCGGCTTTCTTAGGATTAACCTGGTTAACGGGTGCAGAAAACTTCTCTTATCAGTCGGTGTTAGGGCAGACTTTACCGATAGGTTTACAGGTAATTTTGCTAGGAGTGCTATTAGTTGGATTTGGTATCAAAATCCCTCTGGTGCCGTTCCACACTTGGTTGCCCGATACTTATGTGGCGGCTTCCACCCCGACGGTAATCCTGTTGGGCGGCGTGTTGGCAAAGCTGGGAACTTACGGTATTTTTCGATTTGGCTTAGGGTTATTTCCCGATGCCTGGTTAAAGTTGGCTCCCTTAATGGCAACTTGGGCAGCAGTTAGCATTCTCTATGGGGCGATGGCGGCGATCGCCCAAAAAGATATTAAACGCATGGTGGCATATAGCTCCATCGGTCACATGGGCTACGTTTTACTAGGTGCAGCCGCTTTAACACCCCTGGGCTTAGTGGGTTCCATCTCGCAAATGGTGGCGCATGGATTAATTTTGGCAATCTTGTTCCACTTGGTTGGCGTGATTGAAGAAAAAGTTGGCAGCCGCGACCTGGATGTGCTGAATGGATTGCTGAATCCAATTCGAGGCTTGCCTTCTATTGCTTCTTTGTTAGTACTAGGCGCAATGGCAAGCGCTGGGATTCCAGGTTTAGCAGGTTTTATTGCTGAATTCTTGGTATTTCAAGGAAGCTATGCGGTTTTCCCAGTGCAGACAATTGTGGCTGTGATTGGCACGGGCTTAACAGCAGTTTACTTTGTGATTCTGCTGAACCGGACTTGCTTCGGCAAATTGGACAACGCAACGGCTTATTATCCCAAGGTTGTTTGGGCAGATAGATTGCCTTCTTTAATTTTGACAGTGTTGATTATTTTCTTGGGTGTGCAGCCTGTCTGGTTAGTGCGTTGGACGGAGGCAACTTCGTCGGCATTAGTGGCAGCAGCACCGCAGCGGATGGAGATGGCGATTAGCGCGATCGCCCCCCCTATCAAAACTTTCTCGCTCACTAATCCTTAGCTTATCTCTCGCTAATCCTTTAGATAAACAGACAAACCTTACTCAATTAAACCTCTTTTTCATGACTACAACCCTCACCCCTCCCCAAACCAAACTTCCTCCTTCAACTCATGAATTTGCCGAAATCATTCATCGGTTAGAGGCAGGTGGCGCTATGCTGCCCGATACACCCGAAAACCTGATGCAAATTATTGGGCTGTACAAAGCCTACGCTGTGCCGATGGATTTTTATTGGCGCGACCTGCTTTACATTGCCGAGCAAGTATTTCTCAATCCGCTACCGTTCTTCAAATACTTTCTTCCTGAAGAATACCTTCAGCGGCAAAATCATTACTCAGGCGATGATGCAGATCTGCGAGTCTGGCGAGGCACAGGATCAGCACACCCGGAGCTGTTGGAGTTTATGGAGAAGGGCGAAATTAAATCGAAGTTGCCCCGTCTTTTACACCACTGGTATCACGATCGCGTCAACATGGAGTTCGCCGAAGAATGTATGCGATCGATGCTCTGGCATGGGCGTGATATCGGTATAGGCTTGTTTGACAGTTATTTAGACAGTGATGAATACAAAGCGAATGCCGATCGCGTTATTCAAGCCTACTTCAAAGGGAATCCAGTGATGACAGCCATGTATAAACTGTTCCCCGACATGTTCCTAGAACAGTGTCGGCAGATGTCCTATTACTCTAATCTAGGCTTGTTTTGGGAAGTGATGGCTCCCGTGTTCTTTGAAATGTCTGATTTGTATGACGAAGGTAAGATCGCCAGCGTTCCTGATGCCATGAACTTTTTAGTTAATGCTATCTTTGCAATCACAGGACGACCGATCTATCATCATGTGTACATTAATGGTGAATGCTACGAGCTAATTCCTAAATCAAAAGGATTCATGTGGCTCTACGAAGCCGCTCTTCCCTATGTAGAAGCCATCTTCTACCGCACGTCTCCTTTCCGAGGCACCAAGTCTTACAATGCTCAAGCGGGACAAGTTCCTTCAGAGCAAAAAGATTTTCACTATGGCGTGCTGTACGCTGATATATTTCCAGTAGGAACTGCCGGAATTCCGCCTACGCTTTTAATGCAAGACATGCTGCATTTCTTGCCTCAATATTTGGTGGACTACTACGAAGAGCATTGTCGAGGAGAAGACGACATGTTAGTTCAGTTAGGGGTCAGTTTTCAGCGATCGATGTATTGCGTTACCTCTGCTGTTATTCAGGCATTGCGGGCAGCGCTGCTATATCCGCTGGATGATCCTAATCCTGAGCATTTGATGAAGAATCGGCAGTTTTTTGAGGCGCAGTTGGATCGGTTTAAGCGATCGGAGGCAAGGCTGCGGGCTGTACAGACGCAGGATTATCGGTAGGTAGCTAACTCAGTTTTAGGGCAATGCTTGAGTTAACGGCGGTATTAAGATAAGCTGCCAACTCAAGCATTAATGCCAGTACAATGAAGTTTGACATTCTTACACCTCTTGGGTTTACGGTTAGAACATCCGAAGCGTATTGGCAACGGCTAGTCATCAAGCATCCAGACCTTGAAGAGGTGGAGGAGCTAGTTCAACTGGCTCTTTCTGCCCCGGATGAAGTTCGACGGAGTAGTCGAGATGCAGAGGTATTATTGTTTTATCGGGTGCGCCGTGAAGAACGTTGGGTTGTTGCGGTTGCACGACACTTGAATGAAGATGGATTTCTCATTACGGCTTACCAAACTGATGCGATCAAGGAAGGGGATGCGGTATGGCTCAAGTAAAAGTGTTTTATGAACCGGAAACGGAGCTATTGACTGTATTCTGGCAAGCTCCAAGGCGGCACCAAATTTCTACTGAGCTTGGGGATGGAGTCATCTTAATTAAAGACGGGACAAGCGGCGAGCCAATTGGGTTAGAAATTCTGTCTTATCATCCTGGTGACGATCGCTTTGATACCGTGAGTGTTGAGGTTGGTCAAGTAGGTTTGATGCAGTCAACCAGTTAAAGAGTATTACCGAGATGAAGACGACATGCTAGTTCAAGTGGGGGTTAGCTTTTGACGATCGCATTCTAAAGGGCTACGGTATATATGCCGTAGCCCTCTATTGTTCTACCTATCTCACCAACACGCTCATGTACTTGCCACTAGCAAACGGGGCGGGAACAATCGGCGTGAAATCAACGCGATCGCTAGCAATCTTTTTAACGTAGAACTCGTTGATTAAGTGCAGCACCTGATCCCGCGATCCGACGATCCATACCTGCGCTTTGTCGCCATGCGGAACGGGCAGCAGTCCGTTGAACTCTGTAGTCATCACTATTATCCCTCGCTAATGTGGGGTTGAGAAGAAAAGCTTAAGGCGTGGTTGCCTAACAACTTGTGCAACATTAGCGAGGTGAAACGATAAAATCGTTACAGCCTAGCTTTCTGCTCATTCAGAAAGTCAGGTTAGCTGGTTAGGAGTGTTCCACCACTTCTAGCCAGTGTCCTCACCTTAAGCCTGTTTTACTGGTATCAAATACTAAAAACCAGTGTTGATTATCATAAGGGCAAAGGCGAATTGACACAAGTATTTTAGGGCAATTGATTTTGGGGAATGGTGAGGGGCGATCGATCAAGTTTGCAGCTTTATTAATCCGATTGAAGAGCGATGATAAACTGCTAGTTGCAGCTAGGCATTGTGTGATGGTGTGAGTAGATGAAACGAATGGAACTGCCTCCTAATTCTCAAAGTAGAATTCTTTTCAAGGCAAATGGCAACATTTACAGGTTTATAAATTTCAGCTTCAACATTAATGAAGGCTCTTTGTACATATACTTTGTCGGAATGCCTAAAACATTTGAAAGAGCAGAACAAGGAGCCTTTAATTTTACAGAAAAAATGTGGAAAGAGCCCCTCAGTGAAGTTGAAGAAGATAGCATCGGGAATCCTAAACTTTCATATCACACTTCGGGTCAAATTAATCTCCATTTATATTCTAGGTTGAGATGCTTTGGAGAACCAATCTATAGAATTTCAAAGGCAAATCTTTTCTTAAATTACTACATTCCAAACATTGAATTTTTGCCTGTTTACAGAAAAAAGATTACTGAAAACGACTACCTTTATGAGTTTGACTGTGTTGATGAGAAATTATTTTCTTTCGTTATATGCCCTGCTTCGATAACAATTAACAATCCTGATAATGCGGAGTATATCGCTATACACCTTCAGGAACTGTTCAATCTATTGATATTTAATAATAAGCCGCTACTCAAAGCTATCCAAATTCCACGTAGAGATAAACAGATTTTGCTATTTCCTGAACTTAATTTGTTCAATGAACTTCAGGTTTCTCCTAGCGATGCAGTGATTGAGTTTTATAAGAAAACAAGAAACTTAGAGGGAGGTGTTATTGAAGGTCCAAATAAGGAGGGGGTTTATAGGCTAATTTTTCCTTCTTCTGATTTAGTAAGAAAGTATAAAATTTTCTTGGATGATAAAAGTATTGAGACAGAAATTATAGATTTCAAAGAAGGCTACTCAGTAAGCCTCTTTTGCTTGAAGGATAAAGAGGGTAATAGGCTAAAAAAGCCTATTTTGTGTAGCAAATTACAATTCTTGTAGAGTAATAGTAGAATCGCGGTCTAACAATTTGGTTAGAGCAGATATGCAAAGTCTTCTCGCTTAGTTTCGGTGTTCCTAGTCGCCACTGAACCTCACCGTTAGCACTCCACGCATTAAAGCACCTTCAAGGTTAAAGGAATTAGATTTACTGGTGAGTACTTGTGCTTATTGAAAAGCTAATTTTTTAGAAGCTCTTAAGCTGTCTATGAGGATTGTGCGATCGCTATTTTGAAGGCATTTCCCCCGAAGTGTAGGAACTTAAGATTGGCGGTTATCCCTTGATCTTGATGATGTGTTGCACTATCAAAAAGTCGTGGTTGCCCTCAAAGAAACCATGCAATTAATGGTGGCGATCGATGAACTGATTCCTGGTTTTCCCATTGAATAGAACTTGATGACCCAATATCCTTGAAGGCATCAGTGCTGCCAGTGATAGACTTAGAACAAATTGGCTAGGTACTAAGCGAGGTCAGTATGAACGCAGAGTTCAATCAGGTTTTTGAGTTAACCCTTCCAGAAAAATTGCAGCTTCTTGAAGATTTGTGGGACAGCATTGCCTTAGTTCCAGAGCAAATTCCAGTGCTTGACTGGCAGAAGGAAGAACTTGCCAAGAGAAAGGCAACCTATTTACAGAACCCTGATTCAGGCAGTTCATGGGAATCGGCTAAGGAAAGAATTCGTAATAGACAGCATGGTGCTTAGAAATCTGATTATTCTGCCAGAGGCGGAACAAGATGCGGCTCAGGCTTATATTTGGTACGAGCAACAGGAACCCGGTCTGGGTGAGGAGTTTCTTCGTTGTGTCGATGCGTGTATTCAGTTCATTTGGCGAAGCCCGGAAATCTACCGAGTTATTCATGAGAGCTACCGCAGGGGTGTAGTTCGGCGCTTCCCTTACGTTATTTTCTATGAATATTTGGACGACACAATCATTGTCTACTCAGTTTTTCACTGTTCTCAAGATCCAAGAAAATGGCGTAGTCGTCTGCCATAAGAATCAGATGTTCCCTCCCGACAATAAGAAAACCTTACCCGATCAGCCCACCCAATTGTTTCAAAATTCGCAGTACTAAATACAGATCATTGCCGCGATTGAGCAGAGAAAATGTGTTGGATAGAGCGTATCGAGGCGCAGCTTTGTAGACCATTTTGATAAATAAAAACTCGCTACCATTGAGAACCATCCCAAAAGTCGGTTTTTCAGAATCAGGTTGCGCCAGCATATACGCCAAAGCCTGTGGTATCGCTTTCGTCAACGAAAACTCTGAATTCTTTGCCTCAATCACGGTGACCCAGATCTGCTCCTGAATCACCAAAACATCAATACTGCCTTGAACCACTTCTCCTTCATCTGTGGCAGAAACTTTCACATTAGTTTCTCCATCGACCCGAAAAGGAGGAGCATAAAATCCTGCTAAGTCTAGAAGCGGCGACAGTATCACCATTTTGACAATGCTCTCCATGACTGGATATTCGAGCAAATAGAGATAGTTACGTTTCGTATGGTCTAGGGACTGGCGCTCTGTATCTGTTAACCCCGGCAAATTCTCTAGCCACTCTGGAAAAAATGAGTCCTCTTCAACTCGCTCTAGCCCGAACTTTGATTTCAGGTCGTGAAGTTTTACCGTTCTTGCTGCGATCGCCTCTCTCATAAATTTACCAGTGTTCCAGAATTAAACCATCTACCCAGTCAAAATCAGTATCATCTGTCACTAACACCCAGCCTTGCTCTAAGCACTGTGCCGCGATCCAGACGTCATTCATAGGGATTGGTCGCCCTTTGCGTTTCAGTGCCAATCGAGTTTGAGCATAGACTGCTGCTGTTTCCCGATCTAAAGGCACAACGACGCACGCTGCAATAAACTCTAAGTAACGAGGCAAGTTTTGTAACGGACGAGTTGAGTTTTCTGCGCCAAACAGCAACTCTCCTACTGCAACCGTCGGCAGAATTACTTCCGGTAATGTCAGCACCCGCGAAACGATCGCAGCGTCTCCATTCAAAAACCGGACTGCCACAGAGGTATCCAGCGCAATCTCACCACTCATTCACATCCACCTGCCGACAATCGGTTGCGATCGCTTGCTTTAACGCTTCTGCCTCAGCATCACTTAAAATTCCTGCAAATTTTGCGAGAGGATGAGTTTTACGGGTCGCCTTAGCACGATGTAAAAAATCCAGAACGATTTGTACAAGATCGTCGGGCGACTGTTCGAGTTCCTGAATCAATTGTTCACGATTTGTCATGCGTTCAAGATTCCTTTTGAAAAGTGATTCTCGGCTAGATCTAGTATATCCAAATGCTGAATTTGCTTATTCGAGGATGAAAGCTAACATTCCCTAACCAGAAGTTACCAAAACCTCTGTAATCTTCCCTCGCTTCTGAGCATTAGAGTTAATGGCTCGTGATGCCGAAATAGTGTAGATATTGAAACCCTGATACAGCTCTCTAATAAACGGACAATCGGAATTGGATAACATTACCTTTACACCGCGATTTGCCAGTTGCACAAAAACATCACGCAGACGCTCTTGGCTTGTGGCATTGAAGGAATAACGACTGTAAGCCGTGAAATTGCTCGTGGTGCTGATGGGATGGTACGGCGGATCGAAGTAGACGAAATCATTAGGGGTAGCGTGGTCTAAAACGGTGTCGAAAGGCTGAATGGCGATCGCCACATCTTTAAGAATTCGGGAAACCGATCGCAGTAGTTCAACTTGGCAAACTGCTGGATTTTTGTATTTACCCATCGGTACATTAAATTCGCCTTTGTTGTTTTCTCGGTACAGTCCGTTAAAGCAGGTTTTGTTGAGATAGATGAGACGGGCGGCTCGTTCGAGGTTCGTTCCGGTGTGAGTAGAGCGGGTTTGGTAGTAGTGTTCGAGGTTGTGCGATCGCTCGTGTTTTTGCAACATTTCAATTAAGTCTTCCACGCGATCGCGCACATACTCATACACATTCACCAACGCCGGATTAATGTCGGTTAACACTGCCCGCTGAGGCAACAAGTGAAAGAAAATTGCGCCGCCGCCCAAAAATGGCTCGTAATAAGTTTGGTATTCTTGAGGAAAATGAGGAATGTATTGCTGAATCAGTTGACTCTTGCCACCTGCCCATTTTAGAAACGGACGAGGCGGAATGGCAATCGGCTGAGGTGGAGTCGGTTGAACAAGCAAGGTTGTCATGAATCCCTTGAGTTTAGTGAGCGGTGACGTTTTGACAGAGCCTTGTCACGTACAATATGAGTTGATCGTTAGTATTCGTTATACTAATGTACTATTTTTTGCCCCTGCGAAAAACACGGTTAACCAAAATGGAAGAATTTTTTACTAATATTTCTAGATATCCTCGATATCTCATTACCTTTTCGCTAGGTGTATTGTTTACTTTGTTTAGCCCGTTGGTGCCGCTGTTTAAGCGCCCGACTACGGCGATCGCCGCTATTAGCTTGCTGGTAGCCGCCTTCGTCTGCCTCTCCTTTACCCTACGCGCTATGCTAGGGCTGGAGGTTGCGCCACTCTAGGCTGTCACGATTTTAGAGGCTGTCACGATTTTAGACTGCTACGATCTTGGACTGTACGATTTTGGATTTTGGATTATGGCAACAGATCGCCGAATTGCGCGGGTAGCTGAAATGATTAGGCGGGAGGTGAGCCAACTCCTGTTTTCCGGCATTAAAGATGATCGGGTAGGGATGGGCATGGTCAGCGTCACTCATGTTGATGTGGCGGGCGATTTGCAGCACGCTAAGGTGTTTGTCAGCATCTACGGCTCAGATGAAGCTAAGAGCGCTGCTATGGAAGGGCTGAAGTCGGCAACGGGCTTCGTCCGCAGTGAATTGGGAAATCGGATGCGCTTACGCCGTACCCCCGAAATTTTATTTGTTGAAGATGCTTCGATTGAGCAGGGAAATAAAGTCCTGTCACTGATTAACCGTCTCAGCGAAGAACGCAAGCCTGATACTGATATTGATCCTGATACACCTGATATAAATATTGATCCTGATATACCTGATATAAATATTGATCCTGTTGACCCTGACCCTGCTTAGTAAGGAGAGTGCTGAATGCCCCTGCCCGACTGGGAAACTTTACTGCTTCCTCAACAAGTCGCTCAAATGGTTGTGGTACGCGCCTCTGGGCATTTATTTGATCCTCAAATTGAGTATCCCGATTGGGAGCCACCCGCAGCCGTTTTGCAGCATTGGTTGAAAGATTTGGGCGTAGGCGGCGTAATTCTTCTGGGGGGAACGGCAGCAGAAGTAGGACTACGATCGCAACAACTCCAAGACTGGGCAGAAATTCCTCTCCTCATTTCCGCTGATATTGAAGAAGGTGTAGGGCAACGGTTCGCCGGAGCGACTCGATTTCCGCCGCCGATGGCGATCGCTGCCATTGCTCGCCAAGATTTGACCCAAGCGAGCGCCCACGCTGAAAAAATGGGCGAAATTACAGCACAAGAAGCGATCGCCATTGGCTTAAACTGGGTTCTCGCACCTGTTGTAGACGTTAACAATAATCCTGACAACCCAGTCATTAACGTTCGGGCTTGGGGCGAAACGGCTGAAGAAGTGAGCCAACTAACGACGGCATTCATCCGGGGCGCACAGCGTCATCCGGTGTTAACGACTGCCAAGCATTTTCCTGGACATGGCGATACGGCGATCGATTCTCATCTCGATTTGCCCGTTATTCCCCATGACAAAGCTCGACTGGATGCTGTGGAGTTTAAGCCTTTTGTGGAGGCGATCGCCACCCAAGTCGATGCCATCATGACCGCTCATATACAAATCCCAGCCCTTGATCCCATTCATCCCGCTACGCTTTCCCCCGCCATCTTGACCGGAACTCTTCGGGAATCGCTAGGCTTCACGGGATTAATTGTCACCGATGCCCTGATTATGGGTGCTATCACCAGCCGCTATGGTGATAACGAAGTACCCGTCATGGCAGTTGAGGCAGGGGCAGATATTGTGTTGATGCCCGTTGATCCCGAAGGCGCAATCCAGGCAATTTGTGATGCGGTGGAAGCCGGACGTATTCCTTTAGAGAGAATCCACGCCTCCTTAGAACGCATTTGGTTAGCAAAATATAAGGTAATCTCGGTGCCTGTAACGGGCGATGGTTCCCATGCGTGGGAGCAGGCGCAACCCAATCCAGTGCAGATGGAAAAATTGGCGCAGCCAGAAGCGATCGCCACCGTCACCGCCATTTTGCAAGCCTCCATGCAAGTTCATCGCCCCATTCCTTCTCGACTCAGCGCGCGCGATACGACCCAGCCCTGTTGCAACTTGGTCATACTGGATGATGCCCTCAACTGTTCTTTTTTAGCCAGATCTGCACCTGCGATCGCCATTCCCAAAAAGCTAGGCTATCAACTGCAAGTCATCGATAGCTACACGCCCAAAATTGCGTTCGACCCAGACAAGATTATTTTTGAGCACGAGCTACACCCTGAAACTGCTGCTTGGCAACCGACGCTAGTGCAACTTTTCATTCGTAGCAATCCCTTTCGTGACAGTTCTGGACTGACGCAAGTGGCGCTGGACTGGCTGAAGTTTTTGGTGCAGACTGAGCAGCTACAGGCTCTGGTTTTATATGGCACGCCCTATGTTTTAGAGCAGTTTGTTAGCCTGCTGCCCGTTGAGGTGCCCTATGTGTTTACCTATGGACAGATGGAATTAGCACAGGCGATCGCCCTAGATGCTTTATTTGAATTGGCGGTTGATGCGGCTGATCAGAGGCAATTCTTGGCGCGAGGTCATTCAAACTTCACGGATTAAACTTTTGATTTTGAGCTTGAGAGGAGAAGATAGTTAGAAGGCTGTCACAGAGAAGGCTGTCACAGAGCCAATAGGCATAATGGATTGCCTTGTTTAAGCTGAACATACTCTCGCTTTCCTAACTCTATGGTTCTCAACTCCGTTCTGTTGATCCACGGCATTGATGACACTGATGCCATCTTTCACAAGATGATTCCTTATTTGCAAAGCCAGGGCTGGGAAGTTCACAGCTTCAGCATGATTCCTAGCAATGGCAAAGTTGGGTTAGATCGGCTAGCACAGCAAGTTGTAGACTATGTAGACAAAACCTTTAAACCTGAACAGGCGATCGACCTTGTTGGTTTCAGCATGGGCGGCATCATCAGTCGCTACTACATTCAGCGCCTGGGAGGTATCGATCGCGTTCAACGCTTCATCACCATTTCTTCTCCGCACCAAGGCACCTTAACAGCCTACGGGCGCTCCAATCCGGGATGCCTTCAAATGAAACCTCATAGCGCTTTCCTCGACAACTTAAACCACGATGTCGCTCAATTAGAACGCCTCAACTTCACCTCTATTTGGACACCTCTCGACCTAATGATTCTGCCTGCCAGCAGTTCACATTTGCCCGTCGGCAAGGCAAGGAAAATCCCCGTTGGCGGTCATGCCTGGATGGTCACCGACAGCCGTGTTCTTCAGGCTGTGGCCGAGGCGCTTCTGGAGCCGATTCGTAGTCCCTGACGCAACAACTCAGTTCTTGGGCACCTTAGACCTATTGCGCGACCTAAACGCCTCCTAAATGTCTAATGTCCCAGCCTTCTGCCAAGCGAACCAAGCTCCAACCGCCTACCCTCTTGGAACTCAATAGCCAAGAACTCTGCCTCGACTCTACCCTGGCTAGCCTGTCGCTCCATAAGTTTCAAGTTGAGGCTGAGCATCTTTGCCTGGACGTGGCACAGGTATTAGAGCGGTATCCACTGCTGCCTGGAGCGGTTATTAGCGATCGCCAGTCTTTCCTTGGCATCGTGTCTCGTCAGCGCTTAATGGAATTTATATTGCGAGAACAAACGGCAAATCTGCCTATCTCTGCCCTCCACAGCTATATCCGTATTAACAGCCTGATATTGCCCGTCTCTACACCCATTTTAGTCGCGGCACAGTTGGCATTGCAGCGATCGCTCTACGAACAAAGCGAACCTATCACAGTTCAACTCGATCCTCAAACTTATTGTCTGCTTGATGTGCATGAACTCAATATTGCCCACTGGCAAATTCGCGGCATCGAAACCCAAACTCGCTACGAACGAGCACAGCTTCAAATGATTCAAACCGAGCGCATGGCAAACTTGGGGCGCTTAGTCGATGGTGTGGCTCACGAAATTCTCGATCCAGTTGGGTTTATTTGGGGGAACCTGGTGCATTTATCGGACTATACCCATCAGGTCATGGATCTTTTGGCAGCCTACGAAGATTATTTACCTCAAACCCCAGAGGCGATCGCCAGCATTGAAACCGAAATTGAATTAGACTATTTGCGACAAGATTTACCCCAAACGATCGCCAGCATTACATCAGGAGCAGAACGCCTCAAAAAACTAGTGATCAGCTTACAGAACTTCTGCCACATTGACGATGTATATCCAAAACCCGCCAACATTCACGAATGTTTAGATAGCATTCTACTACTGCTTAAAAGTCGCTTAAATAGCGAAATTCAAGTCGTTTGTAATTACGGTCATCTTCCTCCCGTAAGCTGTTATGCCGGACAACTAAGCCAAGTGTTCATGAACATTTTGACTAACGCCATGGATGCATTACTGAACCAAGCCGTTCGTCAAACCGTAGCGAATGAGTTAGGAAAACTATCCCTGACCCACTGGCAAAATCTTGATCCCAAGCCGCAAATTACCATTACTACTCAAGTACGTCCCCAGTCTGCTAACCCCGATCAGCCCGGTTCCAACACTCGATGGATTTCTATTCGCATTACTGATAATGGTCCGGGTTTAACACCTGAAATTTATCAGCAAATTTTGGAAACTTTTTCTATTGAGAAACGAGCTACCAAAGAAACCAGCCTTTCCCTTAGCTACCAAATTGTTACAGCGAAGCATGGCGGCAAACTGTTGATGCGATCGCCCGCCCCGTCCTCCAATACCGGGACTGAGTTCGAGATTTTGCTGCCTCTAGCTTGACGAAGATTCAGGCTATTTAGTGGAGATGCATAGTCACAACACTCGTTGCAATGTCGTTAGCTTTGGATCAACAATTTTCTGACCCATACCAGGGAATTTAATAGCGAGACAAATCTTGTTACCTGCTCCAAAGATATGAGTCACTTGCCCCGCACCAAAAGCTTTATGAACAATGCGATCGCCCACCGACCAATCATCCTCATGGATATCAGGCAAATTAGACTGTTCCCTCATTTCCCGAATCGGAGTCGTCATCTTTCTGGGCAATCCTTTCAGGCTACCTATTAACAAATCCTTGGGCAATTCTCCCAAGAACAACGAAGGACTAGCAGATTCCCGGTTGCCGTAAAGTCTGCGTTCACGGGCATAGCTAATGAACAAACGATCTTCAGCGCGGGTAATGCCTACATAGCAAAGGCGGCGTTCTTCTTCCAGCGACTTAGGATCTTCAAGAGAGCGATGATTAGGGAACAAGCCCTGCTCCATGCCTACTAAAAACACCACAGGAAACTCCAGCCCTTTAGAAGAATGCAACGTCATTAACGAAACTTTAGCTTGGTGCTCTTCGTCCAATTTATCTAGATCTGACGAGAGAGAAGCATTCGCCAAAAAGTCCGTCACACTCGACTCTTCATTGTTTTCCTCAAACTGTAAAACCGCGTTGTAAAGCTCCTGCACGTTCTGCAATCGGTCTAACGCTTCATCGGTGTCATCTGCCTTCAGCTCTCGCACATACCCTGAACGCTCCATCACATCCTGCACAATCTCCGAAGCCGAAAGCGTCTCGATCTGAGTGTGCCAAGACTTCATCATCTGGGCAAATGCCAGCACAGGTTTTGCCGATCGCCCTGCCAAGGTTTGTACTGAGGTTTCGTCGCTGAGGATCTGCCAAAGAGAAACGCCTAACTCTCTAGCTGCGTTTTCCAGGCGATCGACCGTAGCTTTGCCAATGCCGCGTCGGGGCGTGTTGATGATGCGTTTGAGGCTAACACTGTCTTCGGGATTGGCGATCGACCTTAAATATCCCAGTACATCTTTTACTTCACGGCGATCGTAAAACCGCAATCCGCCCACCACGGTATAAGGAACCGCATATTTCACCAGCACCTCTTCAAATGCCCGAGACTGTGCATTAGTTCGGTAAAGAATCGCAAAACTGCCCCAATGCAACTCAGGATTTGTTAGCTCTAAATCCCGAATCTGACTCACCACAAAATTAGCTTCATCCGTCTCATCTTCTGCCCGATGACAGTAAATTGATTCACCTGCTCCTCGCGTCGGGCGCAGCACCTTATCAATGCGCTCGGTATTATTATCAATTAGCTCATTGGCAGCCTGAATAATGTTTTCAGTCGATCGATAGTTTTCCTCTAGCTTCACCATCGTCCGCGTATCATCATCGTGCAGCCCATCGCCAAAGTCGCCCTGAAAGTCCATCAAAATGGTGAAATCAGCCGCCCGAAACGAGTAGATCGATTGATCCGCATCTCCAACTACAAACGTAGAGCGATACTCCCAACTATCAAACTTACGACCTTCAACATCACCCGTAGTTAGTAAGCGAATCAAGTCATACTGCGTTCGGTTGGTATCTTGATATTCATCGACTAGGACATGTCTAAACTTTTTATGCCAGTACGCTAAAACCTGTTCATTCTGGCGAAACAACTGCACCGGAATCCAAATTAAATCATCAAAATCAAGCGCGTTATTAGCCGCCAATCCTTTCTGATATTCCGCGTACACATTGGCAATCACTCGACCACGAAAATTCTGCTGTTCGCGCTCTACATCGGCAGGAGTTAAGCCCTGGTTCTTGGCGTTACTAATAGCGTATCGAACCGATCGCGGCTCAAATTTCTTATCATCCAAATTCAACCGATTCACCACAATATCTTTGATCAAGCTTTGCACATCAGACTCATCAAAAATTGAGAAAGTCTTCGTCCACTTGTGTCCATAGGAATCTTGATACTTTTCAATATCGAACCGCAGAATCCGAGAGCAGAGGGCGTGAAAAGTGCCAATCCACAGTTCCTTGGTAATATTTTTGTAAACGTATGAGCGCAACTTTGTCTGCTCAGATGCCGACAGCGCCTCCAACGGCTTCCCATGCATTGACTTCGCCTGCTGGTCGGCAAACAGCTTCTCAATCCGCTCCTTCATCTCTTTAGCGGCTTTGTTGGTGAAAGTGACCGCCAAAATATTCTCTGGATCAACCTTATGGGTCAGCACCAGGTTGGCAATCCGAAAGGTCAATGCCCGCGTTTTGCCAGAGCCTGCCCCAGCAACCACCAGCAAAGGACCACAGTAATGTTCAACGGCGCGGCGTTGGGAGGGGTTGAGGTGGGCGAGGAAATCGA
>JBBRCV010000097.1:0-19461 GCA_038204505.1 Elainellales cyanobacterium | reverse complement strand
GCATAAAAGTCCCCATAGCTCTTCTTGCCGAATGAGAGGGACAACAATTTGTGCCCTCACCTGCAAACCTTCGAGCAACTCTATATGGCACTGCTGTAAACCGGACGTGCGGACATCATTGAGAACCTGCATCCGTCCTTGATGGTAAGAAGTTGCATATTCTTTTTGAAAGTGATGGTCGTAGATTTTCTTGCCTAAATTAGAAGGAACTTTAGGTAAGCAATCTTCTGAGACAAACTCACCTTCGTAGCAGGCTGAGCCGGGTGTGAACCGATATATCCCCACCCGATCAACCTTGAGCGATCGCCTTACTTCCTCAGCAGTGGTCTTAAAAATTGTGTCCAGGTCAAGCGAGTCCCGCATTTTGACAACAACCTGAAACAAAATCTGCTGTAGCTCATGGGTTTGCCACAGTGCCGATGTTTGCTCAAATATTTTTTGCTCTAACCCGGCGTTGAGATGCTCTAAGTTGTCATTGAGGGTTTGGAGCTGTTGATGGGTTCCCGCCTGTTGAATAGCCGTGGCAAAGTGAATGCCCAGAGTGTGACCGAGTTTAATTTCCTGTGTCGTCCAATCTTGCGATTGGGCTTTGCGGCTATCGCGCCAAATCTCAAAGGATTGCCGGGGATAAAGCTGCCGCTGATCTGGGTCAAACTGCCCTGCCCAAAGCGTTTCAGTGTCAATTTCATCTCGAAAAATGCTCAAGTAACCCAGCGTGCGTTGACGGTACTGGAGGGGCACGATCAGCAGACTGCGGATTTTTGTAGAGTGGAAGGCAGGCTGTAGGTTACGTAGTTGCGACGTTTTATAAATATCTGAAATTGCCCAAGGCTGAAACTTGTGGGCTTGAAAGTGCTCTTGCCAAACAGAGTACTGTTCCATTAAAGGGTACATTGCCAACTCAGGCATGATGGGCTGGGTGCCGTCGAGGTAAAGCTGAATGACACAACGATTTGCTTCTGTACAGTTCGCAAAGCTCAGTGAGAAATCGCCTTGCTCATTAAAGGCTTCAGATTTAATACAGAGCCTGCCACCAGAACCTTGAAAGGTCGTGACGGCTGTTTCTAGAGCCGCCTGTAGCTCAATGGTGGAGCGGGAGTGGAGCAGGTTGGTAATGTGATTGAGTTGTGCCTCTCGCTTGGCACGATCGCGGGCTTGGTTCAAAAGAGTAGATTGGGCGATCGCCACTGAAATTTGATCTACCACTCCCTGTACTGCCTGTAAGTCGTGCATCGCCACTTCTTGAGGATCTGCATGATGTGCAACCAGCAATCCCCACAATTCATCCTGGTAAAGAATGGGCAGCGTTATAGAAGACTTAACCCCCATGGCGGTCAGATACTCGGCATGACAATGATCGAGAGGTTGATAATAAATCTCGTCGGGAACCCGTTCTCCGGTTTCTACCTGTTCTTCAGTTTCTATCTGTTCTCTAGTTTCTACCTGTTCTCTAGTTCCTAAAGGATAGTAGAGACTTTGCCCAATTCTTCGGCTTACTACATCTACTACCCGCATTTTAACTTCTACAAAAAGCTGCCGTGCCTGGGGTGGAATATCATCGGCTGGGAAATTTAGTCCCATCAGTGAAGGCAGCCGATGATTATGGATTGCTTCAGCTACAACCTCACCGCTGCCATCTGCATGGAACTTGTAGATTTTGACGCGATCGCTCTCCAAAAATGCCCGCACCTCAGTTGCCGTAGTGCTTAAAATATTTTCAAGCTCTAGCGATCGCCGAATTTGCTGAGTAATTCGCCTAAGAAGGCGACTTTCATCGGCAAGATGGTTCTTCAACTCTACGGTTGTTAAAGGGACGGCTGGTAAAGGGACGGCTGGTAAAGGGACGGCTGGTAAAGGAATCATACGGAGGGCATCGCTAAATTCGTTCTCTCCATGTAGGTTTCCCATTGCCAGAGAATCACGACAATTTCTTAAAGATACTTCTTCAATCTTTATAGTCCCTGTAGTTTTCCAGACAGCATACTCTCTTCCATTGCTTGTGCGAAAATTGAGACCATCTGCCCTGATTTCTTCCTTATCTTAAATCCTCCTATGGCTCTTACCCCTTGGCTGATTGGCGTTGGACTGAACGCTGGGTTGATGGCGATCGCCACTCTCGCCCCCAAGAAACTCCTCACTCCCGCCGGACTCCTTCACGCTGGGGCTCTGGGTGTGATCATCTGGGGCACGTTGGGGTGGCGAGGCTATGGGGTGATGATGTTCTACTTTCTAGCGGGTTCTGCCGTGACTCGGATCGGCATGGCAGAAAAAGAGGCGTTGGGAATTGCTGAAGAGCGATCGGGAGCAAGAGGTCCTGGGAACGTTTGGGGTTCGGCATTGATTGCCACATTTTGCGCCCTGGGAGCATATTGGGCAAGCTGGAATGGTTCTACTGATGCACAGGCTTTAGTATCGCTTTTACAGTTGGGTTACGTTGCCAGTATTGGCACCAAGCTAGCGGACACCTGCGGCACCGAAATTGGTAAAGCCTACGGACAGCGGACATTTTTAATCACCACGCTACAAGCTGTACCTCGTGGCACTGAAGGCGCGGTGAGTTTGGAGGGCACAGTCGCAGGCATCATCGGCTCTATTGCGATCGCCACCCTAGCCTATGCCGTCGGTCTGATTAGCCCAATTGGGATCGGGATTTGCGCGATCGCTGCCTTCATTGCCACCAACATTGAAAGTTTAATTGGCGCTACCATTGAGGGCAAGGTGGGCTGGTTGACCCATGATGTGGTCAACATTTTGAATACTTTAATTGGGGCGATCGCCGCTATTCTGCTTGCTTTAGCTCTGCAATCTGCCCTATAAAAAGAACAACATAAGATTAGGAATCACACCTTGTACGGATAATTTCTACCCTTTTAACCCAGAGAGGACAAGGCTATGAATGCTTGGATGCTCAACACCGTTCGGTTATTTGTCACTGATATTGAACGCGCCAAACAGTTTTATTGCGATCTCTTAGAAATGCCGCTAAAGGCAGATGGCAGAGACAAGGGCTTTCTGCTGTTTGACTTGGGCAGCGTGTCGCTCGTCGTTGAAAAGATTACTGAAGGCAGCGAACCTGACTTAGTAGGACGTTTCGCGGGGCTGTCCTTCAGCGTTGAAGATGTGAATAAAGTCTATGGTGACTTGGCGACCCGTGGCGTGAAATTCATGGGCGAACCGCAGAGGCAGCCGTGGGGTGGCACGACTGTGAGCTTACTCGACCCCGATCATAACGGGCTGTCGCTGGTTTCTGGACTGGCTTAAACACTAAGATTTCGCCGCAAATAGCTTTCCAAGGTTTCCATCTTGAAATTGAACAAAGTTTCTAGATGCTGGATTTCGGTGGGCGTGCAGAAGAACTCGTTGGCAAGGAGCGATCGCAAGGTTCCTAAAGCCTGCTGAGAATCTGGACTCACAAAGCCCAATAGCGTCCTGATGCCATCTAGCGCTGCCAGGGGCGGATTAATAATCAGCGGCGATCGGTTAAAAATCCGCCCAAAGATTTGAGGAATCTCGTCCCGTGTTAAAGCCTGTGCTCCACCCACAGGTAAAGCTTGATTGCGTGCCCCTTCAACGCTCACCGAATCGACTGCAATTCGCGCCAAATCATCAGTACTCACAATAGAAGTCCGGATCTTGGGATCACCAATGAGTAGATAAATACCCGTTTGCTCAAATCTTTCCGCCAAGGGCAACAAATTCGACGAAAACCCAGAAGGACGCAAAATCGTGTAGTTCAACCCACTGGCTCTGAGATACTGCTCTACTGCCCACTTCGCTTTGAACACAGGCGCATCTTCATAGCCGCGATCGGCTCCTAGCACTGAAATAAAAACAAAGTGCTCCACGCCTGCCGCCTTAGCCGCATCAATCAAATCAATATTTGCCCGATAGTCGATCGCCTCCGGTTTGCCCCGATTAAACTCATTCGAGCCGTGGGCACTAATCACATACTGCACCCCCTGACAAGCCTTCTGAATATCCCTTTCCTGCTGCAAATCCCCAATAAAAGCTTCTGCGCCCCGCTGCTCCAACTCGCCATACCGAGACGTGAGGCGCACAAACGCCCGGACAGCCGTTGCTCTTTGGCGAAGCAAGCTGACAATTTTGCGTCCCAGTCCACCCGTTGCACCCGTCACTAAAAACATAGGCTGATCCTCCTTCAAGTTACTGACCGATTGACCAAAACCTTTCGCAGAAACAATTGCTTCGGCTGTCCCATTAACCAAGTTCCAATCCCTGCCTCTACTTCATGGAGTTGGTAGCCCGCCTTGCGATACAGCCGCCGTGCAGAAGGGTTATTTTCTAATACATGAAGGTAGATATTTTCAAATCCCCAATCCAGCGCCATCTGCTCACAGGCTTGCAATAACTGCTGAGCAACTCCATGACAACGATACTCAGCCTGGACTGCCAAGTTAGAAAGATAAAGATATCCAGTGCTTTGCCGAGTGTGCCAGAGCTGCGACGATCGCACCGTTAACTCCACAGTGCCGATCGGGCGACCCCTTGCAGCTATCTCAAAGATCTCGCTCATCCCTGGCACAATTGCTAATTGGTGTAAATGGGTCGCATTGAACGTCTCTGCCTTAGAATTCTGAACAGCGGAACTCTGAACAGCAGAATTTTGAACAGCGGAACTCTCAACAGCAGGAGCCTGAACAGTAGGAGTCTGAACAGTAGGAGTCCGAACAGCCACTAAACAAGCGTATCGGTGGGTCTTATTCCGCAAACGGCTTCGTAAGTCTTCATAAATCCCCATCTTCAGTAAAGGATAGAAAAGCCCCACTATCCCTTCCCTGGAATGAAAGCTATCAACCAAAACCTCTGCCAAGCTGACCAAATCCTGCTGCTGAACCGATCGAATCGCTATAGGAATGCTGCGCCGAAAGTTTTCACCTCCATTCTGAGGTAAATCACAAGACCAGTTACGAGGGACGGGAGATGTAGACATAGCTGAATGAAAGGGAATGCCTCTATTTTAGTCTGGCATTTTTGACCCAGTTTTTGCCGCTTGATAAAAAGTATTACTAGGTCTGGTCACTAATCTAAGGGCTGGTTACTAATTCAGATGAGGAAGAAAACAAACAGTCTCGACATTCTTCTACTTTTCTCAAGGTTATCCTCCTTCAGGAACTGGGAACTCTGGATGCAGGCATCTCTCCGAGATCAATGCTGAAAGACATGAATGTAAAGACTAAAACCAAGTTCACGATCCTTGTTGTTGATGACGAACCGGATAACCTAGATCTGCTTTATCGTATCTTTCACCGCGAGTTTAAGGTGTTAAAAGCAGAGAGTGGTCCGGCGGCACTGGAGATTCTCGATCGCCAGGGTGAGGTCGCCGTCATTATTTCAGACCAACGAATGCCCCTGATGAGCGGCACAGAGTTTTTGGGTCTAACTGCAACCCAATACCCCGACACCATTCGGATCATCCTCACGGGCTACACCGACGTGGGCGATTTGGTAGAAGCCATTAACTCTGGCAAAGTCTTCAAATATGTCACGAAGCCTTGGGACGACGACGAACTTAAAGTTGTCGTGCGGCAAGCCGCAGATACCCACAGCGTTCTTAAAGCCCGGACTCAAGAACTTCAGCGCACGTTGCGGCAAGAGTCGTTGCTCAACGCCGTTACCAATACCATCCGCAGCGCCCTCAGCTACCAAGAGATTCTCCAAACTATTGTGGAGACGGTTGGGCATATGTTTGAGGTAGATTGCTGCATTCTGCGTCCTTTTCAAGACGGACGACTAGAAGATGAGTGGTTTGTGTACACCATTCCGGCTCCCGACGAAGGGCAAACGCCTTCAAGAACTCCTCTGTCTCGAATGGATGCTAGTTCTAGCAGTTTGGCGCACACTCTCTGGGAAACTCGTCAAGTCCAGGTGATTAATGAAGCTCAAACCGATGAGCGAGTCCAGGGAGACGTAAAAGATCTCCGGCAGCAGGCATACCAGGCGGCTGGGATTTCCTCTAGCTTGATTGTGCCCCTCATTCTTCAGCAAGATTTGATGGCAGTTTTGGCGCTGCACCAATGTGGCAAGCCGCGCACCTGGGAAGATGACGAAGTTCAGTTAATTATGATGGTGGCAGATCAAGCTGCCCTGGCGCTATCCCAAGCCAGAGCCTATGAGCAAGTCCGGGCGTTGGCAAAACGAGAGGCGTTAGTCAACACCATTACGGCGGCGATTCGCTCTAGCCTTGATCCCCAGGAAATCTTTGCTGCCATTACTCAGCAGCTTGGGCAAGCGCTACATGCGGATGGCTGTGCCTTGTCGTTGTGGACTGAAGACGATGAGTTTGTGCAGTGCGTGGGTTTGCACGATGCGAATCAGGAGCAACAGCCAGAGTTACCACAGTCCAAAGCCCCGATTGAGGGTAATCCTGTTCTGAAGCAACTGCTTGAGACGCAGGCTCCAGTGGTGATCGATGATTTGAGCGACGAGTCAGAGATGAATGTGACGGATTTGCCGCTACGATCGCCCGCTCGTGCCCTGTTAGTCGTGCCCCTGCTATACAACGGCAAAATCATTGGCAGCATTTCTTTACGCCAAACTCGCCAGCCTCGGCGTTGGGAAACCATTGAAATAGGACTGGCTCAAGCGGTGGCGGCTCAGGCGGCGATCGCCGTTCAGCAGTCTCGTCTCTACCAAACCATGCGCCAGCAGGCAGAGCAGTTGCTGGAACTCGATAAACAAAAAACTGAATTCTTCCAAAATGTCTCCCACGAGTTCCGCACCCCATTAACCCTAACAATTGGGCCCTTGGAATCTGCCGTTGCTCAAGAGGAGGGACTTTCTTATGACCAGTCAGTCATTGCCCTCCGCAACTCTCGCCGCTTACTTCGCCTGGTTAACCAGCTTCTCGACTTGCAGCGGCTCGATGCAGGACGGATGCAGCCCAAGTTCCGCCCCTGCAACCTCTTAGAATTTGTCAGCCAAGTGGTAAGCTCCTTCGACTCTTACTGCGAGAAAAAGCAAATTAGCCTGCTGCCCCACCTGGAAGAATGTCCGGCAATTTACTTGGATCTAGAGAAATTTGACAAAGTTCTCTATAACTTGCTGTCCAACGCTATCAAGTTCACCGAATCAGGCGGCAAAATTGAGGTCATTCTGAGGCAGGAGGGCGATCGCTGCCTGATGCAGGTCAAAGACACAGGGATCGGCATTCGTCCTGACCAAATTCCTCATTTGTTCGATCGCTTTCGTCAAGCCGATGGTTCTGCCAGTCGCAGCCACGAAGGGAGCGGCTTAGGACTGTCTTTGGTGAAGGAACTGGTAGAAATGCATGGTGGACAGGTGACGGTGGAATCGATTTACAGCGAAGGCACGACCTTTTCTGTTTGGTTGCAAACGGGTACGACCCACTTGCCAACGGATCAGATCATTGAGATTCCGGCTGAGGTAGAACAGAGTCGGGCAAAGGTCGAACTGGCAGATGTGGAAACTGACTTACAGCAACGAACCGAAAATCCGATCGCCTCTGATCTGGTGATCTCTTCGAGTAGCCCACAAGGGGTCGCCACCCTTCCCCCAGTGCCCGCTGCGCCCGGTCAGCTAGAACCTGCGAAAACCGCCACGATCCTAGTAGTGGAAGACAACGCCGATATGCGGAACTATGTTTCTGGCGTGCTGCAACGGATGGGTCATCAGATTTTGACTGCCCGAAATGGCGCTGAAGGCTTCCAGGTTGTTCAATCCCATCGCCCTCATCTCATCATTACTGACCTGATGATGCCGATGGTGTCTGGGCTAGAAATGATCGGCATGATTCGTCAAGATGAGGCGCTACGAGGAACTCCGATTATTCTGCTGACTGCCAAAGCGGATGAAGACACGCGGCTGGAAGGAGCCGAGAAGGGGGCAGATGCTTACCTGTCTAAACCTTTCAACAATCGGGAGCTAGTAGCAGAAGTGCGTAATCTGCTTGCCCTTAAAGAAAATGAGCGGCGGGTGGCTGAGTTAAATACTTACCTGACTGAATCAGTTTTAGGGCGCTTTCTGCCTCCCTCGTTAGTGAAGAAAGCGGCTGAGGGCAACCTGACGCTAGACTTGCGCCCAGAGCCACGGATGATTACCATTTTGTTCAGCGACATTATTGGGTTTACGCAGCTCTCGAACAACTTGCGATCGCGCCGGGTTGCCGAGTTACTCAATGAATACCTCACAGAAATGACCAACGCTATTTTTGAAAATGGCGGTACGGTAGACAAGTTTATGGGAGATGCAATCCTGGCGATTTTTGGTGCGCCCGAAGAACTTAGCCCTAATGAACAGGTGAAACGAGCGATCGCCGCTGCCCGCCAAATGTATCGCTCTCTCGCCGCCCTTAACGATCGCTGGGAGGCTCAAGGCATTCCTAAAGTGCAGTTTCGCTGCGGCATTCACCAGGGCACTGCCGTGGTCGGGATGTTTGGTGGATCAGTGCGATCGGACTATACGGCGATCGGTCCCAGTGTCAACATTGCTGCCCGCATTCAAGAAGCCGCCGAACCTAACTCGATCCTCGTTTCCGCCGCCGTAGCAGATTATCTAGAGCTAGAAGAAGACACCATTACCAAGTTCAGCCCCCTTCAACTGAAAGGAGTCGATGAAACCGTCCTGACCTTCTCCGTCCATCCCGATCCCTCTGTGAAAATGAGATCTGAGCATTAAGGGAACATCCGTTATAGTAAGCCTGATCTACTCTGAGTTAGGTCTATGAGCTGCTCCCAGCCTTATGACAGGCTAAATGGGGATCAAATTTTCTAGAACCTGACGATCTTGTATCCCTAACCTCTTGCCAACTTCCACATACCATCAGACACTAAGGTTTGGGAGTACGTGAATTATAAAGAAGCGGTTAAGAGGTCTTTGTGAAAAAAGTATTAGCAATCATTTTGGGCGGCGGTGCTGGCACCCGTTTATATCCTCTAACAAAGCTCCGGGCAAAGCCTGCTGTTCCCCTTGCCGGGAAGTATCGCTTGATCGATATTCCGGTCAGTAATTGCATTAACTCAGACATCTATAAGATTTACGTTCTCACTCAGTTCAACTCAGCCTCTCTTAATCGGCACCTTTCCCGCACCTACAGCTTTTCCGGATTCCATGAAGGCTTTGTAGAGGTTTTGGCAGCTCAACGAACTCCCGAAAACCCCAACTGGTTTCAAGGTACAGCCGATGCTGTGCGTCAGTATCTGCCGTTGTTTAAAGAATGGGACGTGAGCGAGTTTTTGATTCTCTCAGGAGATCATCTCTATCGCATGGACTACGCCAAGTTTGTGCAGCGCCACCGAGACACCGGAGCAGACATCACGATCTCGGTGTTGCCCGTAGATGAAAAGCGCGCCTCTGACTTTGGGCTAGTGAAGATTGATGACCATGGCAAGATTGTTGATTTTAGTGAAAAGCCTAAAGGCGATGCCCTCCATCAAATGCAGGTCGATACTACAACCTTGGGACTCACCCCTGAGCAGGCGATCGCCAGTCCTTATATTGCCTCAATGGGCATTTATGTATTTAGTACCCAAGTTTTGGTTGATCTACTGAAGAAATATCCTGATCAAACAGACTTCGGCAAAGAGATTATCCCAGCGGCTTCGGCAGACCACAATATTCAGGCGTACTTATTTAATGGCTACTGGGAAGATATTGGAACCATTGAAGCCTTCTATGATGCTAACTTGGCGCTGACTCAGCACCCGCACCCAGCGTTTAGTTTCTATGATGAAAAGTATCCTATTTATACTAGAGGTCGCGCTTTGCCACCCAGCAAGATGCAGAACTGTCGGGTGACAGATTCTATGATTGGCGACGGCTCGATTATGAAAGATTGTCAAATTCACCATTCAATTCTAGGGATTCGGACCCGAATTGAGTCGGGCTGCACCATTCAAGATTCTTTGTTGATGGGGGCAGATTTCTACCAGCCTTTCTCTGACCGAGAGGCTGATATCGCGCGGGGTGGCGTACCAATTGGAATTGGCGCAAACACTACCATTCGTCGTGCCATCATCGACAAGAACGGGCGGATTGGTCGAGATGTGCAAATTATCAACAAAGACAATGTGCAAGAGGCGGAGCGTGAGGATTTAGGCTTTTACATTCGGAGCGGCATTATTGTCACCATTAAAGGAGCCACGATCGCCGACAACACGATCATTTAGCTTCTCCTCCATGCGTCCCAATTAAGCGCTCGACCGGTAATTTGGCGATCGCTTCCTTTTCAGCGTAGGTTTCTAACACCTGTTGAATTTGCTGAGCGGTCTGACAAAACGCTAATTCTCGATCGATCTCTTTCTTTTTCTGTTGAAAGTGTGATTCGAGATTTTCCGCCAGCAAATCTCTGACGGCTGCGTCGGGTTCGGGCGTTTTACTGTTGCCCTTTCTTGGAAGGGGGGAGCGATCGCGCAGATGGTAATCAATCTCGTTTAACCAAAAATCTAGATAAGGGTCATGGCTAGTTGCTAGCAGAATCTCTTGCAAGCGCTCTAACGCTTTACCCGTTAGCGTTTCTTGCAATGCCAGTTGTAAATAATCTTGGGCAGTTTGTTGGACTTCTTGCCTCTGTTTGGAAGGAACTGCATCAATGGGATGCGATACCTTTTCTTGGACATCGTAAAATAACTCTCGAAAATTTACTAAGCCCTGCTTAATCATGCGGCACACGTCAGCTTTGCTAACCTCGTGTTTTTGCAGCTTGAAGATGCGGCTAATTTGCTTGACGGTCAAGCCGTCCATGGTTTTCATTTTGAGGGCTTTGTATTCAGGCGATCGCGCTGCCATTTCTAAGCGATCGAAGGCATGATTAATTTGGCAAAAAATACGTTCAGCTTCGGACGGTTCAACTTCAGACGGTTTAACTTTAGACGGTTTAACTTCAGACGGTTTAACTTCAAGCTGTTCGATCGCTGGGCAAGTTAGGGTCGATTTTTTGTAGGGTTGGCGATCGGCTTCGGCTTTCAAAATCTCGTAGCACAGCCACTTAATTAAGGCGCTCGGATTGTTAATGAGAACATCAGGATGGGTATACCCCGTGTAGAAAACAATGGTGCTTGCCTTCAGCGTTACGTCATAAATCCGTGCATCTGTGGGTTCAAGATTGAGCTGCCAGCAGGTGCGCCGTACAAATGCCAAAATTGAGCTAAATACGGCGATCGGCTTTTCCATCAGTGCTTTCAGCCGACGACAAATGGGAATATCTCCTAATGTCGAAGATTCTGCTGTAGTTAGCTGAATTTGACCTAATCCAATCTTCTCAACCAGTTCAGAAGCCGTTTTGACAGGTAAATTCTGAATTTGCTCGTCTAATTTTTTCCAGGCTTCATCAGATACCGATAAATTTCGGGCTCGCTTTCGTTCAACTTTGGAGAGCGTTGGTCTTCCACGATTGCGGCTATTCAGGGTTTGATCCAAGCTTGTCATTTGTGTCATCTACCTTAAAGTCACACCACTTATTTTATATGCGTATTTTTATTGAGTTTGTCTTAGAACATACGGTTACCTGATTAATTAAGAGTGAATGCTTAAAATTTAAATTTTTTGGAAATTATATACGCACTATGCGTATATGTGTGACCGTTTGTACAAAATTAACGGTTAATTCGGCTTAAACTGCTTTAACCGGAGCGATCGCTCCAATATCCCTGCATAGGATTGTCGCAGTTAGAAGTACGTATATTTATCCAAGACATTATTGATTCAAAATTAGTCGTGATGGACAAAACCCCATGACAAACTTACCTACTGATCTACAGGCTTATGGAAATTACCCCGGTATTAATTTACAAGGGGCTAATCTACAGGGTCTTGACTTACAAGGTTGTAATTTGAGCGGTGCTAACTTAAGTGGTGCTAATTTGAGGGGTGCTAATCTTTCGGGTGCAGACCTACGGCGCATTAACCTTAATAGTGCAAATTTGTGTCATGCAAATCTCAGCAACGCAGATCTCACGGGTGCAGATTTAATCAATGCAAATTTGAGCAATGCCAACTTGTCCCGTGCTGATTTACAGCGCGCTAACCTTGAACGAGCTGATCTAAATCATGCTTGCCTCATTGAAGCCCAGCTACCGAGAACGCGTCTACGACGTGCCAAGCTGAATAACGCTCAATTGACTCGTGCCAAACTAAATGGCACTGATTTAAGAGGAACAGACTTAAGCGATGCCGATCTTCAGGGCGTGTCGTTGAATCGAGCTAATTTGACCTTTGCCAAGCTCCACAAAGCCAATCTTCAGAGCGCCAGCCTAATTGGGGCTAATATGCGGGGCGTTAACCTCAGCGATGCTCAGTTAATCGACGCTGACTTAAGCGGTGCTATTTTAATAGCAGCAAATTTGCAGGGTGCAAATCTACAGTACGCCAGGTTATTTCGAGCTAACTTGAGCGATGCCATTTTAGCAGGCTGCAATCTGGATGATGCGAGATTGAGCCGCGCTTACCTGAGCGGTGCCAACCTTAAACATGCCACCTTAAATAGGGCGGAAATGACTGAGGTCGTTCTGCTGTGTGCTTGCTTACACGGGGCAGAACTCTGTCATGCCTTGCTAAATCGTGCCTATTTAAATGAAGCTGATTTTAGTGAGGCAAACTTGAATGACGCAAATTTCAGTAGTGCTAACCTCACGGGGGTCAAGTTGCAGGGTGCCCAAGTTATTGCAACTCGGTTTGAGGGAAGTTTGGGCATTGATGAAGGTTTAAGAGATGCCTTGAGCCAGAGAGGGGCGATCGTCATGCTGATCCCTCGGTATCCTGATCCACCGATGCTGGGTCAAACTGGTTTAGAAACCTTGTGTCAAATCAACGAAGCCAAAGATAATATTGTGCGGCGTTTTGATGACCTGAAAGAAGCGTTGCAAGCTTTCCGAAGCATCATTGGCTTCATTAAGGTAGCTGTTCAAGATCATCCAAGACTGGCTCTGACTGATCCCTGTCAATTTGACCAAGAGCACGAATATTTTAGAGAATTGATTAGTGTTGAGCAAGAAAATATTTTCGGTCATTTAGAAACTGTCCAGAATGGAGAGCTACAGGAGTGGCTAGTTGAGCAATACCCTCAAGAATTAGATGCAGTTCATGCCAACATTCAGCAACTCAGTCGGTTTACCTATGCTTTCCATGAGCTTTGGATCAGCCTTTTAGATTGGATCGATAATGAAGGTCATGATTCTGACCTGTCTGAGGATTGAAGGCGGGCTATGAGTCTTAGCTTGACTTTATCCAAGTTAAACTGGCGCTCTTTTCGGTAGTACTTGGATCGCAGACAAGCTCTCAAAACTTTTCAGATATCTAGCGTTTATTCGATATTAAGAAAAGCCTAGAGAAAATCTGAGACTTCACAAGTACCGTCACTTTGAGATTTTAGAAAGTAGACAAAGTTAGCTTAGTCTTTATCTCATCGTAGCTACACCTTTAAACACTTACTTATCAGCCTAATTTTTGGAGCTGTACGCTAAAATCTTATCAATATGGAGCTTGGTAGTAGTGATGAGTGACAGCATGACAAACATCCTTATTTTAGCTGCAAATCCGCGAGGGACTAGTGAGCTTCGTCTAGGAGAAGAAGTCCGATGCATTCAAGATAGCTTGCGGCTATCTAAATATCGAGACCAATTCACAATTAACTCCGAGTGGGCAGTACAACCCCAAAGCTTTCGACGTGCAATTTTACGTTACGAGCCACAAATCGTTCATTTCTCTGGTCATGGAGTTGCGGATGGTGAGCTAGCATTTGAGAATGAAGTGGGTCAAGTTCAATCTCGTAGAGGGTAGATTCCCCGCCCCTTGGGGCGTAAGTGTCTAATTAAAAAAGGGATATTTGATACCCCGTCCGCTTGCGGCGGGGTCGTTCATTTTGTTCAAGCTGATGCTTTGGCTGAATTATTCAGACTATTTTCAAGTCATGTACAGTGCGTTTTACTAAATGCTTGTTATTCAGAAATTCAAGCTAATGCAATTGTTGAGAACATCAATTTTGTAATTGGCATGGATAGATCTATCAGCGATCGGGCTGCAATCCAATTCGCTATCGGCTTTTATGATGCTTTAGGGGCTGGAAAGTCCGTAGAAACTGCATATAGCTTCGGTTGTAATTCTATCCATCTGATAGGAATAGAAGAATCTCTGACCCCAAAACTGAAGCGTAAGAATAATATTTTGCAAGAAAATAATATAAATTCTTGTGGTAATCAAAACCCCGTAGTAAACACTAATACGTGTTTTCCAGATCCTCAAGCTCCAATAAAAACCACATATGAATTTGTAATGAGTGGCAGTATTGATGAAACTGAGAAGTCAAAATTAGAGGCTATTGTTGCTCACCTTAAAACACTTACTAGAGATACTTCATTAACTTTACTAAAAGTTGAATCCGGCAGTATAAAACTGGTTCTAGAAGGTTCAGAAGAAGGTTTTAAGCGGCTTGAATCCTTAGTTATATCAGGTGCTCTGGATCAAATACAGAAGATTTCTGTCCTGGAGATTAACAGAAGAAATCCTAAAAATATTCTGTCTTCAAGTGCCTCTAATGAATTTACTAAGCGTGGTATCAATTCCAAAGAGAAACCGCCAACCCAACCTTCCTATAAGATTCCATATCAGAAATATGAGCCAATTCTGCTTTCCTATGGAAATTATCCTGGTATTGATTTACAAGGGCATAATTTACAAGATTCTCACCTGCAAGGCTGCAATTTGAGGGGTGCTAATTTGAAGGGTGCTAACCTTTCCGGTGCAGATCTACGACGCGTTAACCTTAATAGTGCGAATTTATGTCATGCAGATCTAGTCGGTGCAGACCTCACAGGTGCCAACTTAATTAATGCAAATTTGAGCGGTGCCAACTTATACCGTGTCGACCTACAGCGCGCTAACCTTGAACGAGCTGATTTGAGTCATGCTTGCCTTATTGAAGCTCAGCTATTGGGAACATGTTTACGGCGTGCCAAACTAAAGAATGCTCAATTGACTCGTGCCAAACTGGATGGCGCTAATTTAAGAGGGACAAATTTAAGCTATGCTGACCTTCAAGAAGTGTCGCTAAATCAAGCTAATTTGACCTTTGCCACGCTCCACAAAGCCAAACTTAAGGGTGCAAGGCTAATGGGGTCTTATATGCGAGGCGTAGATTTAAGCAATGCCCAGTTAACCGACGCAGACTTGAGCGGTGCGCTTTTAGTGGGGGCAAATTTGCGAGGTGCAGACCTTCAGAATGCCAGGTTATTTCGAGCTAATTTAAGCGATGCCGTTCTGGAAGGCAGCAATCTTGATGACACAAAATTGAGCCGAGCTTATTTAAGCAGTGCCAACCTTAAAAATGTAACCCTGAATAGAGCCGAAATGACTGAGGTAGTTCTGCTGCGGGCTTGCTTACATGGAGCAGAGTTATGTCACGCTCTACTGAATCGCGCCTATTTGAATGAAGCCGATTTGAGTGAAGTAAACTTAAGTGACGCAAACTTCAGTAGTGCTAACCTCACGAGAGTTAAGTTGCAAGGTGCCCAAGTCATTGCAACTCGGTTTGAGGGCAGTTTGGGAGTTGATGAAGGTTTGAGAGATGCCTTGAGCCAGAGAGGGGCGATCGTCACGCTGATCCCTCGGTATCCTGATCCACTGATGCTGGGTCAAACTGACTTAGAAATCTTGTGTCAAATCAACGAAGCCAAAGATAATATTGTGCGGCGTTTTGATGACTTGAAAGAAGCATTGCAAGCCTTTCAAAAAATTGTTGGGTTCGTTAAGGTAGCCGTTCAAGATCATCCAAGGCTGGCTCTGACTGATCCCTGTCAATTTGACCAAGAGCACGAATATTTTAGAGAATTGATTAGTGTCGAGCAAGAAAATATTTTTGCCCGTTTAGAAAGTGCCCAGAATAGAGAGCTACAAGAGTGGCTAATTGATCAATATCCTCAAGAATTAGATGCGGTTCATAACAACATTCAGCAACTTAGTTTGTTAACCTACGCTTTCCATGAGCTTTGGATTAGCCTTTTAGATTGGACCGATGATGAAGGTAATGATTCTGACCTGTCTGAGGAGTGAAGGCGGGTTGTGCGTTTTGAGTTAGGTACGGAAATTTCCCTATTTCTAGCTCTGGAACCGAACCTAAACCAGTCAAAGTCCTGATAGGTTGGGGAGAGGTACTTTATGTAAAATCCGTAGGGAAAGTGGAATGGCTGCGACTGACTTCAAAGATTATTACGCAACACTAGGTGTAGGGAAAACCGCCACTGCTGACGAAATTAAGCAGACTTATCGTAAACAGGCGCGGAAGTACCATCCGGACGTGAATCCTGGAGATAAGTCGGCGGAAGCGAAGTTTAAAGAAGTGGGTGAAGCTTACGAGGTGCTGTCAGACCCAGATAAGCGGCGGAAGTATGACCAGTTTGGTCAGTATTGGAGGCAGGCAGGTACGGCTGCATCGCCCTATGGAGGAGGTCCTGGCGCAAATAACGTTGACTTTGGTAAGTACAACAATTTTGATGAGTTTATTGATGAGCTATTGGGTCGGTTTGGGAACGCGCCTCCAGGAGCACAGCGCAGCAGCACCTATCGTCCGGGTGCGCCAGGAGCAGGATATGGAGATTTTCCTGGCTATAGCGGTAATCCATCAGGAGCAGGGCAGGATATTGAGTCGCCGATCGCCCTCTCGCTTTCTGAAGCTTTTCATGGTGTGCAAAAGCGCCTGAATTTGAGTGGTGAAATGATTACAGTCCGGATTCCGGCGGGGGCTAAGCCAGGAAGTCGAATTCGGGTTAAGGGGAAGGGGCAAATGAATCCCTACAACCAGCAGCGGGGCGATTTGTATTTGGTGATGGAAACACAGCCCCATCCATTCTTTCAGTTTGAGGGCGATAATTTACTGTGCGAAGTGGCGATCGCCCCTGACGAAGCCGTCTTAGGAGCTTCGATTGAAGTACCAACTCCAGAGGGTTCTGTGACGATGAATATTCCGGCAGGCATTCGATCAGGGCAAACTTTGCGCTTACGAGGCAAGGGCTGGCGCAAAGTGAAGGAGGGTCGGGGCGATCAGTTGGTGAAGGTCGTAATTGTGCCGCCCACAGATTTGACTGAAGTGGAGCGAGAGCTGTATGAGAAAGTCCGGGCGAGTCGAACGTTTGATCCGCGTAGTCAGTTGAAGTCAGTAAAGCTGTAGGAATCCTGCTGCGGAGACACTTAGCTTCTTAAGAAAGCCAGGTGTCTCGGTTCGCTAGATGATTTGTTGGCTTTCGAGATTGAACAAGACCTGTAGCGTCTGCATGGCTCTCCGGCGTGCCTCAATATCCTGCTGGGCGCGAAGTTGCACCATCGGATCGTGGAGGATTTTGTTGACAATGCCGCGCGTTAAGGCTTCGATGACTTCTTGATGCTTTTCACCAAACTCGGAGCCAAGGCGAGAGAGTGCCTTTTCCATTTCCTGGCTGCGGATGGTTTCGATTTTATTGCGAAGGCTGCTGATGGTGGAGATAGTATCGAGCGATCGCCACCAGACATCAAACGTTTCCACTTCTTCTTCTAAAATCCCTTCTGCTTCCATTGCCATTTGACGGCGACTTTCCTGATTTTGCGCCACCACTGCCTTCAGGTCATCGACATTAAACGCCCAAACATGAGGCAGCTCGTTGGCATCGGCGGCAACGTTGCGCGGCACGGCGATGTCGAACAGCATCAGAGTTTGATGAGGTTCGAGGACGGCTTCTAGACAGGTGCGATCGAGCAAAGGTTCGCTAGTTGTAGCGGCAGTAAACACCAGGTCTGACGCGGCTACGACGGGAATCAGATCTGCCAGGGTACAAAGCTTAAAACTTGCGCCTTTGAACTGCTGTGCCAGGTCTTCAGCACCTTGCATGGAGCGGTTGACGATAGTGATCTGGGTTGCACCTTTGGATAATAGATGCTGCACCACGAGGCGCGACATTTTGCCTGCGCCGATAATGGCAATTTGGCTAGCAGCAAGGTTTTTCACTTTCATTTGCGCCAGTTCGACCGCTGCCGAGCTAATAGAAACGGCTCCAGTGCCAATGCTGGTTTCGGTGCGGACTCGTTTGCCTGCGGTCAGAGCTTGCTTAAAGAGCTGATTGAGGACACGTCCAATGCCTTCGCACTGCTGCCCCACTTTGTGAGTGTGCTTGACTTGGGCTAAAATTTGCCCTTCGCCCAGCACCAGACTGTCGAGTCCAGCGGAGACACGCATCAGATGGCTAACGGCATCTTGATGAAGCAGAGTGAACAGGTAAGGACGAAGTTGAAGCAGAGCTAGCTTGCTGTATTCTGCTAAAAACTGGCAAACCTCGCGGACTCCTTGCTCGGTTTCGTTGACCACCACATAGATCTCGAAGCGGTTGCAAGTGCTGAGAATGGCAGACTCTTCAATATGGGGATAGCTGCAAAGATGAGCGATCGCCACTTCCATTTGCGGAGTCGGGATACTCAACTTTTCGCGCACTTCTACGGGGGCTGTTTTATGGCTCAGTCCCACGACAATTATGTTCATCCTTCCTCCCAAAGTTTTATCTTACTGTCTGTCAGCACTGCTCATGGGGCAGGTCTAACAAGCTAAAAAACAAGCGTTTCTTATAGTTTGCGTGTTTTAAACAAATCCGTGAGCGCGCACGTCACTCAAAATATCAATTAACAGAAAGTTTATCAATTCCTTGTGATCCTCAGAGCGGCAATATTTGCGTTAGAGAGGACAGATGGCGTAAATTTTTGTGAATGTCAGATACTCCAAACGCTAGAAGAGCCGCTCTAATAGAGCGGCTCTTCTCTGAAATAACTTACTTTCCTTACTTCAATTCGATGTGCTTGGGCTGATTCCACATGTGGACAGAATCCACGAATCGAGCGGTTTTGGACTGGTTGGAGATGACCAGGCTTTCGGTGCGAGCGCCGCCGTTGAAGAAGCGGACACCTTCCATTAAAGTGCCAGAGGTAATGCCGCAACCTGCAAACAGGAGGGTTTTACCTGAAGCTAGCTCGTTTGCTTCATAAACTCTGTCGGGGTCGGTGATGTTCATGGATTTGAGGCGATCGACGTTGCTTTCGCGGCTTTCGCCAATCAGACCTGTTTTAACAACGGCAGGATCGTAAATCAATTGACCTTGGAAGTGTCCGCCCAGGCAGACCATGGCTGCTGCTGAGATCACGCCTTCAGGAGCGGCACCAATTCCCATTAGGGCATGAATATTGGTTCCAGAGAAACCGCAGGAAATAGCGGCTGAGACATCGCCATCTGAGATCAGTCGAACCCTTGCGCCTGCGTCGCGGATTTCTTGAATCAACTCAGTGTGACGATCGCGCTTCATCACGACGATTACGAGTTCTTCGATCGCCCGATCGAGGCACTGAGACAAAATTTTGAGGTTTTCGGTGGCTGACTTATTAATGTCAACGTGACCTTTTGCAGCTTGGGGCGCAGCCAGTTTCTTCATGTAGAAGTCGGGGGCAGCAAATAAACCACCTTTTTCAGCGATCGCCAGAACT
>JBBRCV010000096.1:0-19708 GCA_038204505.1 Elainellales cyanobacterium | reverse complement strand
CAAACAGGCATTAAACTCACCCAACAGGCAATGATAGCCGTGGAGCAGCAGATCCAGCGTCTGCCGAATCTTACCAAGTGGTTTGTCTCTATCTGTGACAAGTCGAGCTAACCTTGGATCTTTTTTATTCTGGATCACTCTAGGTGCTAGTCTCTGTAGCACACGGGGCAATATAGAACTATTCTTTGGCTTCTGCGTCCTTAGCCGTTCTCCCCTGTGTTTCTATGGAAGCTTCTTCGCATCTGCCGACCATCATTGATTGTGAACCTATTAATTGTGAACCCATTGATTGTGAACCTATCCATGTTGCCGAAGCTTCGACTTGGGCAAATGCGATAAATGCGATCGAGGTGACATCTCCTACCCCTTCAATTGCGCCCTCATCGACTTTAAGCACGACTAATTCCAGCGCTCTCACGACTCGCAAAGGCTCTTTTTCAACCTTCCTTGCACCGCTCACGCAAGATACTTTTAAGCAGGTTGTCACGGATGTTGAGAGCAAGCTTCAGGTGGTGAATCAAACGCTGTCGATGTTAGATAGTGTGCTGGACTCTCAAGGGTTTGATGCCATTCTCAATGAGATGTTGCGATCGATTACGCTCAAAACTGGAGAACTACTTAACGCCGATCGCACCACCATTTTCTTAGTTGATGAAGAAAAAGACGAACTCTGGTCAATTGTTGCCAAAGACGACAACGGCAGCCATTTAGAACTGCGGTTTCCTCTTTCGGTAGGCATTGCGGGCGAAGCGGCAACAAAGCGGCAAGTCGTTAATATTCCCTACGACTTTTATGACGATCCGCGATCGCAGGCAGCCCAAGAGTTCGATCGTAAAAATCACTATCGCACTTATACAATGCTGGCAATGCCGTTGCTTAACGAGGCAGGCAGTCTGGTCGCAGTGGTGCAACTGATTAATAAACTCAAACTTAACTCAGATCCCAAAGCCGTTCTCGAAGACAAAATTGATCTGACAGGGTTTACCGCCAACGATGAACAGGTCTTTTGTGACTTTGCGCCATCGATTCGGCTGATTCTGGAATCCTCTCGCTCGTTTTACAAGGCAACCCAACAGCAGCGAGCAGCTTCAGCATTGATGCAGGCAACGCAAGCCTTGAGCCAGAGCGGACTTGACTTAGAGGAAACCCTAGGGAAAGTTATGGATGAGGCGAAGAAATTAATGCAAGCCGATCGCAGCACGCTGTGGTTATTAGACTGCGATCGCCACCAGCTTTGGACAAAACTACCCATTAACAATGTCCTTCAAGAAATTCGCATTCCCATGGATGCCGGATTTGCCGGACAGGTTGCTACCACGGGTGAACCCGTCCTCATTACCTTCGACCTTTATGAACACGTTAACGCCGAAACCGCCAGAGAAACGGATCAAAAAACGGGCTATCGGACTTGCAGTATGTTGTGTATGCCCGTGTTCAACGCAGCAGGCGAGTTGATCGCCGTCACCCAATTGATTAACAAACGCCGACAGGGTGAATATCTTCCCTACGATCCCGCCACCTACCCTGAAGCGCCGGAATGCTGGAGAGCCAGCTTTAACCGCAACGATCAGGAGTTTATGAAGGCGTTCAATATTCAGGCAGGGGTAGCGCTGCAAAACGCCAAACTGTTTGCCACAGTGAAGCAACAAGAGCAAATGCAGCGCGACATTTTGCGATCGCTTTCCAACGGCGTGATTTCTACAGACAAAGAAGGCAAAATTATTGCCGCTAACGAAAGCGCCAAAAAGCTTTTGGGTTTGAGTGCCAGCGATGTCATTGAAGGAAAATCTGTGACTGATTTAATTCGCCTAGAAGAGGGTGAATTCTATGGGTGGTTTCAAACTGCGATCGCTGCTAAAGACAAAGCAAGCCGTAACCAATACTATCCTGACCGAACTTTACTTCCAGTCAAAGGCGTAGAGCAACACAGCATCCATTTATCCATCAACACGATCGCCGATTCTGACGACGAGCAAAAAGTGTCTGGGGCGTTGGTAGTAATGGACGATATTAGCGATGCCAAACGCCTCAAAAGTACAATGTATCGCTATATGTCTCAGGATCTGGCAGACCAGTTGTTGAGTAGCGGACAAACGACTTTGGGGGGCGATCGCAAAGATGTAACCGTCTTATTTTCCGATATTCGTAGCTATACCACGCTTACTGAAACTATGGCAGCCGAAGATGTTGTTACCATGCTGAACGCGTATTTTGAAACTATGGTGGAAGCCGTTTTTAACTTTAAAGGCACGCTGGATAAATACATTGGCGATGCAATTATGGCGGTGTTTGGTTCGCCTTTAACATTAGATGATCATGCTTGGATGGCGGTGCAATCCTCTATAGAAATGCGTCATCGGTTAACGATCTTTAATACATCGCGCACAGTAAAAGAGCAGATTAAAATCGGTATTGGGATTAATTCCGACAGCGTTATTAGCGGCAATATTGGCTGTAGTAAGCGCATGGAGTTTACCGCAATTGGCGATGGTGTTAACCTTGGCGCTCGTCTAGAAAGCGCTAGTAAACAGTACGGCTGCGATATCGTTATGAGCGAGTCTACCTATCGCCCCTGTGCCGATCGCGTTTGGGCAAGGGAATTAGATTGGATTCGGGTAAAAGGGAAAAATCAGCCCGTCAGTGTGTACGAACTAGTGGGGCTACAGCCAGAGAAGATCGCTGATCAAAAGAGATGGGCGATCGATCTCTATCACGAAGGGCGAGAACATTATCTCAACCGCAAGTTTACCAGCGCGATGACTTCGTTTGGCAGAATTTTAGAAGAAATTGACAATCATGATAAACCATCAGTCATGCATCTTCAACGCTGTCAGCATTGGCTCAGTCATCCGCCCACTGATGAACAGTGGCAAGAAGGCGTATGGACAATGACCGAGAAGTAAGACTCCTTAAAACTCTGCGCTTAAGGGAAATCGAGGAAACGGAATTACATCTCGAATATTCTGCATTCCAGTCATAAACTGCACTAGCCGCTCAAAGCCCAACCCAAACCCAGCGTGAGGAACCGTGCCATAGCGTCGCAAATCCATATACCACCATAGCTCTGCCTGCGGAATACCTCGCTCTTGCATCCGCCGTTCTAACATATCGAAGCGTTCTTCCCGCTGCGAACCGCCTACAATTTCGCCAATCTTGGGTGCCAGAATATCCATGGCGCTCACCGTTCTTTGGTCGTCGTTTAGGCGCATATAAAATGCTTTAATATCGGCAGGATAATCGGTGACAATGACTGGCTTCTTGAATAGTTCTTCGGCTAAGTAACGCTCATGTTCCGATTGCAGATCTAAACCCCAGGAGACGGGATACTCAAACGCCCGATCGCTCTTTTCCAGTAGGGCGATCGCCTCAGTATAAGTAATCCGTCCAAACTCGCTATTAATAATATTCTCCGCTGTTTGTAACACCGAATCATCAATACGTTGATTAAAAAATTCCATGTCCTCTGGACAAGTTTCCATCACGTATTTAAACACATATTTTAGAAACGCCTCTGCCAGTTCCATGTTGCCCTCTAGCGCACAAAACGCCATCTCAGGCTCCACCATCCAAAACTCTGCCAGATGGCGGGACGTATTGGAATTTTCGGCGCGGAAAGTGGGTCCAAACGTGTAGACATTGGTGAAAGACAACGCCATAATTTCAGCCTCAAGCTGACCGCTAACTGTGAGATAAGCAGGCTTACCAAAAAAGTCTTTGCCGTAGTCAATCTCTTTAGTTCCAGTTTGCGGCACTTTCTTTAAATCTAGCGTTGTGACTGCAAACAGTTCCCCCGCACCTTCGGCATCGCTAGCGGTAATAATGGGCGTGTGTATCCACAAAAAGCCCTGCTCTTGGAAAAAGTTATGGATGGCAGTGGCGCAGGCATTACGCACCCGAAAAACGGCTCCAAGGGAATTGGTGCGCGATCGCAAATGCCCAATGGTTCTTAAAAACTCAAACGAATGCCGTTTCTTTTGCAACGGATACGTCTCCGGATCAGCGCCGCCATAAATTACTACAGAGGCAGCTTTCAACTCCACTCGCTGTCCTTTCCCCAAAGATGGAGTCAACACCCCAGAAATCTCGACCGATGCGCCTGTATTGAGCTGTCGCATCACATCGCTATAATTCGGCAAGTCTTGATTCACCACTACCTGCAAGCCTGCCAACGAAGAGCCATCGTTGACCTCAACAAAGGAAAACTCTTTTTGTTCACGCTTGGTACGCACCCAAGCCTGAACCGTTACGGCTTCGTCGGGTTGTCCGTTTCTAAGCAGGTCGAGAATGCGGCGGGTCGTCATAGGAAGCTGAAGAAGTGACACGTTACAGGTCAGTTTAACTCAAGCTTGTCTGGGTAGACGATCGCCATTTGAACCCTAATGACCGTGAGTCGGGCAGGGGGGTGCAGAAATAGAGCGATCGAGCCAGCCTACCGATTGCTGAAGCCGTTCCAAAGCTTCTGGTGGCTGATCTTTGAGCAGGTAGAGGAGCGCCATGGCGGTCTGTTCCGCCGCTCTAGCTTTGCGGTTCGCCTTCAGTTGATGCCAGTTGGAAGGGGCGATCGCCAACCGTTCTGCCAACGCCTGCGCTAGTTCTACCGTGCTCAGTTCTGCTACAGGCTGCGATGAATCTATCCCTTTCGGCATAAATGATGGAACCAAAGGGAGGTTTACTGAGCTATTGGGGGTAATTTGTTGGGTAGGGTCAGCCATAATCGATAATCAAGTTTTGCGCTATTGGTGATTCGCTACAGCCGTTCTGGCTGCCCACATCTCTACTGTACACCGCCCATTCTATATCAACCCGATGTCTCCCCAAACGCCCTCTTCTTCTGGTTCCGACAATGCATCTTCCTCCGAGCTAGAGGGAATGGATTTTGAGCAAACCTTGCAAGAATTTGAGCGATCGCTCCTGCTGCTCAAAGCTCGATATGCTCAAGTTCAATCTGACCAGCAAATTCAGCAAGAGCTTCAGCAAGAGCTAACCCAAGTCCAGCAGCACATTTTGCAAAGTCGCTCTAAAAAAAGACAAGTTGAACTCAAGCGCGAATTAAAACAACTCAAAGCGCGACTAGAGGAAACAGAATTGGCATTGGAAAGCCAGCTATTTTCTTGGGGCGGTTTGAGAGAAGTGTTTTGGCAGGCAATTCGGTTTGGCGGATTAGGTGTAGTGACTGGGTGGCTACTGAAAGGCTGGGCTGGGTGAATCTGCTCAACAGATAAATCTCATAGACTATAAAAGCAAGCTAAGGGATTAGTTAATCTAGATCTTGAAACCCTGAAATCACAACGGGCGGACGATCGGGGAATTCTACAACCAATCGCAACTCGCCTCCCATTGCTTGCACCACACTCCGCAATGTTGATAGATGTAAATCCGATCGCTTTTCCAGTCGTGATATACTTCCTTGCCGAATCTGAAGTAGCTCTGCCATTTTTTCTTGAGTAACGCGTCTTGCAAGCCTAAGATCTCGTAATGACATCTCCTCGGCAATTAACTGTGTTGCTCGTGCCTGAATTTTTTGCTGGCGTTCTTGTGGAAGTTGACTTAGCTTCTGTGTTAAAGATTTAGCCATAATCACAGGTTCTCCAATTGTTTTTTAATGTGGTCATCAAACCGCTCATCTGCTCGCCTGATCAAGGTTTTATAAAATCGCTTCTGACTCCCGCCCGATTTATCGCCTGCAACTAATAGAATTGCCTGTCGTGATCCATCAAAGGCGAAAGCCACGCGCCACACTCCATCAGATGCATTAAACCGTAGTTCTTTCATGTTTCGGTGACGAGAACCCTTTAGTGTATCTACATGGGGTCGCCCTAGCTTAGGTCCAATTTCTTCCAGCAAACGGGCTTTTGCTAGCAACTCATCTTGAACCTCTTCTGCCAAAGAATCAAACTCTGGCTCAAATGATTCGTGGAACTCTACTTCCCAACTCATAGGAATAATATATCTTATAAGGTATATACCTCACAAGGCATAAATTCAGTTCAAAATATGGACTACTGATGACGCTAGATGCAACTTAGTTACCAAGGAACATGAATGATTAATACTTGCGCTCCTGCGGCTCGAACATGTTGATCGTTACAGGCATGTGGCGAATATCAACCCCAGCAGGCGAGTAGTAAGCCAGGGTGTGCTTCATGCAATTGACATCATCCCGCTCAGTGTAGTCCTCGCGGCAATGCGCGCCTCGGCTCTCCTTGCGATTCAGCGCTCCAGTGAGAATCACCTCGCCCACAATCAGCAGACTTTGCAGTTCCAGCGCTTCAATCAATTCGGTGTTCCAGCTTTTGGCTTTATCGTCGAGATAAATTTGCTGTGCCTGTTGCCGGATCTCTTGGAGTTTAGTTAAGCCTTCCTGCATTAAGCTTTCATTGCGGAACACGCCGCAATATTCCGTCATGCAGTCTTGGAACGTTTGGCGAATTTGGGCAATGCGGTATTGTCCCGGTTGATTGAGAAAGCCTTGGATCTGCTGCTGGGCTTCGGTGAGGTAGCGCTGTTCATCGACTTCGGGGAGCTTGCGGGTTTGGATGTACTGGGCGATCGCCCGGCCCGTTCTTCTGCCATACACCACACATTCCAACAACGAATTACTGCCCAACCGATTCGCGCCATGCACCGACACACAAGCCGCCTCACCCGCTGCAAAAAATCCTTCTACAAATCCATCGGCACCGCTGCGAACCCGCCCATCAGTATTAGTCGGAATGCCGCCCATAGAATAGTGAATGGTGGGGCGGACAGGCATGGGTTGGGTCACGGCATCAATGCCGACTAAGCGGTGGGCTTCTTCCCAACAGAAAGGCACTCGGCTCATGATTTTTTCTTTACCCATGTGCCGTAAGTCGAGGTAAACGAAAGGACCTCCAGCACTGCCATCTAAATTTACGCCCCGTCCAGCGCGGATTTCGCGGGTGATGGCGCGGGAGGTAATGTCACGCGGGGCGAGTTCCATGCGGCTAGGGGCATAGGTTGCCATGAAGCGATCGCCCTCACTATTGATCAAATATGCCCCTTCTCCGCGCACTGCTTCGGAAATTAATACGCCGACGGGATACAGTCCGGTGGGATGGAACTGAACAAACTCCATATCTTCCAGCGGCAGTCCGGCGATCGCGGTCATCGCCAGCCCATCGCCCGTAGAGGCGTAGTCATTCGACGTTGTGTTGAACACCCGCCCATATCCACCCGTGGCAAACATTACCGCTTTTGCCCGCACTACTTCCACCCGTTGATCCAAAATGTGGAACATCACCAATCCTTTCGCCTGTCCTTCTTCTAGGATCAAACGCATGACATACCACTCGTCGTAAATCTTGACCCCGTAACGCCTGAGATTACTAACCAACTCATGCAAAATGGCGTGACCCGTTTTATCGGCAGCGTAACAGGTGCGATTGTGAGAATGTCCCCCAAACGCCCGTTGAGCAATCCGTCCATCGGGTAGCCGCGAGAACAAAACGCCCATGTGCTCTAGCTCAATCACTACATCGGGTGCTTCCCGCGTCAGGATGGCAACGGCATCTTGATCGGCAAGATAATCTGAGCCTTTGACCGTATCGAAAGCGTGAGCTTCCCAGGTATCAGTAGCATCAACGTTTTTTAGCGTGGCTGCCATACCGCCCTGAGCCGCAACAGAGTGGGAGCGAATCGGATGGGTTTTGGCAACGATCGCCACGCTGAACTGAGGATTACTTTTGGCAATTTCTAATGCCGCCCTCGATCCTGCTAACCCGCCGCCCACAATAATTACGTCATGCTCAATCATATTTCAGCCGCTCGTGCTTGCAAATTGTCGTTCCCTTTTATAGTGATGCAAATCCAGAAGAAGCAGGAAAAAGTATGGAAGTTCTTTAGAAAGAAACTTTTATCTTCACGTCCATTTGGAGTACAGCGTCGTATATTTCCTTGTTGCGCTCCATCGAGATATGGTTACTTTTTCTCAAGAGTCAAAAAATGCCAGCTTGCAGTTGTTTAAGGACTATCAGCAGAGCCGCTCTGTTGAAATTCGGAATCGGTTAGTGATGCTGAATTTGGGCTGCGTTCGTCAAGAGGCTTACCGCTGGGCGGGTCAATCGACAGAGAGCTACGAGGATTTGGTGCAGGTGGGAAGCCTGGGTTTGATTCGGGCGATCGAGCGGTTTGATTTATCTCAAGGTCACGCATTAACGACGTTCGCCGTTCCTTATATTCAAGGAGACATTCGACATTACTTGCGCGATCGCCAAAGCCTGGTGAAGATTCCTCGACGTTGGCAGACCTTGCAAATTCAATCCAATCGAATTACTCAGCAATTCCAAGTTCAGCAACAGCGATATCCAACGGATGCTGAAATTTCGAGAGCACTGCAAATTTCTCTCAGCGAATGGCGATCGGTCAAGTTAGCAAAGCAGAACCGTGTCCCCTTAAGCTTGGATCGACCCCTGGAAGATGGCGACTATTCCCTGCAAGATTTATTACAAAACAGTTTAGAAAGCCAGTGGGTACAAGAAGATCGGCTTTGCTTACATCACGTTTTGTCACAAATTGAAACTCAAATACGGAAAGTTTTAGAGTTTGTTTTCTTACATGACCTAACTCAAAGAGAAACTGCTGAAAAGTTGGGAATTAGCATTGTAACCGTGTCTCGCAGGCTAAAAAAGGGCTTGCGGTTACTGAGAAGCCTAATGAACTGAGAAACCTAATGGTAGAAATAGGAATTTAAACAGGTTATATCCAGCAGCAATCCAGTTTCTGAAGGTTAACGTATATCCCTGCATGGGGGATATCTCTCAATGGAAGTTAATTCTGCAATCCGCAATTAAGGAGACCCGATCATGGTGACTCGGCTGAGGTCTATCCTCACAAAAACAGCATTTGCCTGTGGTATTGCGTTCATGGCTTTGGGTTTAACAACTGCCGTTAGCCCACCCAAACTTCAAGCTTCGGATCACGACGATGGCGATATCGATGTCAGAAGTCGGGCGCTGAGTTTGACCGATCTATATGTATTTCGTGAAAAAGATCAAAACCCCACTGCGGCGGACGATGATCTCATTTTCGTGATGAATACAAATCCGCGATCGCTGGCTCGGCAACAATACTTCTTCAGCACTGAAGCCCGCTACGAGTTCAAGATTACCCGGACGGGCAACATTAACAGCGTACCCACAGGCAACCCTGATATGACGTTACGGGTCACCTTCGGTCTACCTCAAGGTGCTAACAGACGGCAACCGATGACCATTGCCCTTCTGGAGAAGGGAAAGCAGCCCGTGGTGATCAACCGGACTCGGGACAATCGGGCAATTGTCACCACTCCTCTTACTCCTCTTGTGAGTGCAGATACACCAACGATTAATCAAGTCGCCATTAAGGGACGGAATGTGTCGGTGTTTGCGGGGCTACGAGAAGACCCGTTTTACTTTGATGTAGAGCAATTTTTCAGAGTGCGATCGGGGCTATTGGGGCGGGGTCCTTCGGTATTGTTTCGATCGCCCGATACGGCGCTGGACTTTACCAAAGGTTATAACGTCAACACTGTTGTCATGCGCGTTCCCAGAAAGTTGTTGCAATCTGGAACCCAAGCGACCGCATTTGACGCTTGGTTAACAATTTCAGTTCAAGATCCTCGAACCAGACAGTTTGTTCAAACCGAGCAAATGGCTCGACCTGGTATTAACGAAGCACTGTTATTCAGCCAGGGCACTCTAGCTGCTTTCAACCGCAGTCAGCCCAGTCGTAGCGTTCCGCCTGCCGTGGCTGGAGAAGTCACAAAGGTGCTTCTGTCGTTGGGTAACAGCCCTAAACGGGCAACCGCATTGATTGGGGCGTTCGTACCAGATGTCATGCGGATTGATACGACAGGACCTAGTGGATTTGCCAATGCCTTGAACAGTCTGGGTGCTCCGGTGCGTGGACGGATGCTTAAGGATGATGTGATTGATGTTGCTCTGAGCGTTCTAACGAATGGTGCAGTAACGACTGATAACGTGTCTTATGATGGTGTGCCCGGTAATCCGGCTCAGGGTCATAATCCGTTAGCTCCAGCGTTCCCTTATCTCGCTCCGGCAAACTAATACTCTTGTTCCCAGGCTAGAGCCTGGGAACAAGAAATCAAGGATAAAGAGATTTTTATTATTTCATTCACTTAACCATTTTTCCTATGGAACAGACTAGTGAACATCGCCATCTCCCCAAAGTCGATCAGCAAAGGTGGCTATGGATCGTACTGCTGGTAGGACTACCGCTGACAAGCGCTACCGTATGGCTTACACAATCTGATTTGCCTGCTCAAATTGAACGGTTTCAGCACCAAGCATTTAGTTCCTTGAAACCGCCCTACCGCTATTCCTATGACCTATCAGATTATCGTAATCCAGCAGCTTTACGGGAACGAGAAATTGGTTTGTACCAGGAGAAGATCCGTAAAAATCCTCAAGGTGGACTCGATCGCGCTTATCTAGCGTCAACGTATTTAGGAATGGCAAAAACCACGGGCGAGGGCAGTTGGTATTTGCTGGCAGAACAAACGGCAAAGGAGTCTTTGGCAAGTTTATCTGTAGATAATCCTAGCGCCATTTCCACCCTAGCTAGAGTGGCTGAAGCCAGACATGATTTTGCGATCGCACTCCGGCTAACGCAACAGATTACCGACGAGCGGGATGTTTTATCAATTAAAACTACGTCTAACCTAGCAACTGGCAAACTCACCGAAGCAAGTCAGGCGACAGATCAACTCGTTGATTTAAGCTTGAATACCAGCGCCTTTTTATTGCAAGCGCTAGTTCGCAACGCCCAAGGAAAAGAGCAGGCGCTTGAGAGTTTTAACTATGCGCTTCAGGTCGAAGAAGCGGGCGAGATTAGCACTTCAGCGAGAGTCCGCACTTTACTCGGTCGATTCTATTACGAACGTGGACAGATGAAGATGGCGCAGGATCTTTATGAAGAGGCGCTGACTATTTTGCCGGAATATCCACTGGCATTGATTAATCTTGCTCAGTTAGATATTCGGCAAGGGCGCTATGATGCCGCCATTCAGCGTTATGACCAGATTCTTTCAGGAGTGCCCACGGTTTACAACCCGCTGATTTTGAGAGGTAGAGCACGAGTAAAAGCTTTGCAGGGCGATCGCCAGTCTGCCGAAGCTCTCTGGTCACAAAGCGAAACCCTGCTGCGCCAAAGCTTTATTGGCGCGGGTGATTTTGGGCATCGACGCGACTTAGCTCGCTTGCTGTTAGAACGAGGACGAGCTAAAGATGTACCAGAAGCCGTCTCGCTGATGCAAACCGAGATCAAAAACCGTCGGGATGCAGAGACGCTAGACATTTACGCTTGGGCTTTGATGCAGGCGGGGCAAACTGCACAGGCTGAAAAAGCAATTCAGGAGGCGATCGCTTCTGGCACGCGTAACCCTGGCATTCTCGATCGAGCTAGCGTTATTGAACAAGCCTTGGGTCACTCGACAAAAGCTAACGAATATCGGCAGCAGGTGATCAAGAGTGATCCGCAATTTGATCAGCAGGCGCGTCAGGCGATCGGGTTAAATGCAGGACTGGGAGGATAAACATGATGCAGCATAAACGGGATGTTTTTCAGTTCTCTCATTCGAGGAGAGCCAAACGGTGGACAGGATGGCTGATGGGAACTTTGTCTTGTTTAGGTGCAGTCGTCATCTGGCTATTAACCGCAGCCCCCAGTCAAGCCCACTGGTCAGACATGTCGGCGGCAGAGGTGACGGTTAAAGATGCGTCTGTAGAAATGATGCTGACGTTTCCAACGGGATTAGTGCCCTTTGCAGATGGCGATCGCAATCGACAGCTTTCGGTCGATGAAATTAATATTCATAACGCTGATTTAAGACGGTTTTTTGATCAGCAAATTCATCTCACAAACACCGAAAATATTAACGGTCAACTCTCCATCAGTCCCTTAGCCGCTGGAACGTTACCGACTAGCGTACAGGTAGCCCCTACAACTCACTCCACAGTGCAACTGACCTATACCTGGAGTAAGCCAATTAAAGGCGTAAACATCAATTACGGAATGTTTCTTCCTGGCATTCAAACTGCCCATTGCCTTGCTACTATTCTGCAAGCGGGAGAGCTTAAGACCTTTATGTTTACGCCCAACAATAAAACCTTTTCGCTGATGCCAGGTGGTGCGTTCAGCGGAGAATTAGTGTTTGCGATCGCGGGTGCCTTCCTATGGGGCGCGATGCATTCCCTGACTCCGGGACATGGGAAGACGCTGGTAGGAGCTTATCTCATGGGCGAACGGGCAACCCCAAGGCACGCGCTAATTTTAGCGATGACCACTACGATCACTCATACGTTAGGAGTGTTTGCGTTAGGTCTGGTGGCGCTATTTGCCGCTAAATATATTTTGCCTGAGCAGCTTTATCCGTGGTTTAGTTTAACGTCAGGAGTAATGGTGGTGGCGATCGGGCTAAGTCTTTTCAGAAATCGAATGGCTTCCCCCACCCATTCTCACGAGCATCACGCTCATGACCACCATCACGATCATGACCACCACGATCATGCTCACCGTCATCACGAGCATGATCATCACCCTCACATCGACAAAGGAGTCAGCATTTCATCTCTCCTAGCTTTAGGAATTTCAGGGGGGCTTCTGCCTTGTCCGGCTGCACTAGTGCTGTTGTTGGGAGCGATCGCCGTCAACAAAACTGCGTTGGGATTAATTCTAGTGATCTGCTTCAGTCTGGGCTTATCAGCAGTCTTGACTGGACTAGGATTGCTGTTAGTCTATGCCAAAAATTGGTTTAAGCGGGTGCCATCTTCGCCTCGCTTTGTCAAAATTTCGCCTCGTTTTGTTAAAGCACTACCCGCATTGAGCGCGATCGGTATTACATTAATTGGAACAGGAATATCAACTCAGGCATTTATAAAAGTTCTAGGAATGAGTGGAGGTTAATATGCTGAAACGTTTAGGGACTGCTTTGTGTGTTTCTGTGCTGTTTGCTGGAGCTGCCAATAGCCAATCGTTGCCAAGAGAAGCTCAGCCTTCATCTGAGCCGACTGATTTTGTTTGTTACATGCAAACTTCAAGCGGGCAGATCATTAATCTAACAAGAGTCTGTGGTGCGAGTAGAGTGGTCACTCCAAGCGCTCCAGCCACCGCTCCAGCACCGATACCATCTCGCGGCAGGGCTGCCTCAGTCCTCAGCCCAGAAACAAACTTGGGGGGTCTAAACGTTGGCGGGCAGAACGGATCGCCGCTCTGCTTTGGGGTAGATGCTCAGGGTCGGGCTTGTCCGTTTACACCAGTTACCACACAGGAATAGAATTATGGTTCAGCAAATTGATCCGCCCTCAAATTTATCAATTTGGCAACAGCTTCGACAACAGCAAACGACCTGTGGACAAGCCCTAAAATCTTTGGTGGATGAACAGGGAAAGGTACAGATTGAACTACTGGATTGGGAATTAAATAATCGATTTTGGCGAAACTTTCCTGATAAAGATCAATTACCGCCCCTGATTCCACTATTGCTGTGGCAAAACTGTTTTTATTTGGGCAGCCCCGGAATCATTTCTGATGAAATGTTGCAGCAATTGCGCGATCGCCTCAATAACATCGTCAAGATTATTCCGGTCACCGAAAAGAGCTATCGCTACTGGTATCGGCTCCAAATTTTAGAAACCGATCGCATTAGCGGCAATTCCTTTAACCCGCTCACCGGACAAGCCGAACACGACGAAGATATCGTCGAAATGGCTGAACTTCACCTGTCCCAAGCCGATAATCAGGTGGAGCGAATTCGCGCCCTTATCTCTAGCGCTCTGCGAAACCGTGCCAGCGACATTCACCTTGCTCCTGCCCCCGACGGACTACGAATTCGGTTTCGCATTGACGGCATTTTGCGGCACATTACCACGCTGCCGCCCGCCATTAGCCGCAAAGTTATCGTGTCGCTCAAGGTCATGAGCGATATGGATATTGCCGAAAGCCGCCGCCCCCAGGATGGCAGAGTCAGCGAAAAGTATATGCACGATCAGCAAGAGCAAGGCTTAGACCTGCGGGTGAGCGTATTGCCCTGTATGAGCGGTAAAAAGCGGGAACCTGGCGAAAAAGCAGTGGTGCGGCTGCTGCGGCAGAAGAACTCGTTTAGCACCATTGAAGAATTAGGTTTTGTCGATCGCACTCGTAAAATTTATGAGGGTTGGTTAAGAGAACCGCAAGGTATGATCATTTTTACAGGACCAACTGGCTCAGGAAAAACCAGCACGTTATATACCAGCTTGCAGGCGATCGCCACCGAATCTGTCAACATCGTTACCGTCGAAGATCCGGTCGAATACGTTCTTTCAGGAATCACTCAAACCCAAGTCCATGAACCTGCTGGTATGACCTTCGCTGCGGGGCTACGGGCAATTTTACGACAAGATCCTGACATTATTATGGTGGGCGAAATCCGTGATCACGAAACGGCAGAAACAGCAGTCCGCGCGGCATTGACGGGGCACTTAGTCCTGACCACGCTGCATACCAATGATGCGATCGGGGCAATTCCTCGCCTAAAAGATATTGGTCCCGATCCTGGCTTAATCAGCGATGCGGTTTTGGGAATTGTGGCACAACGATTAGTCCGAAAAGTCTGCTCTCACTGTGCAGAGCCGTATCAACCGACGCAAGCAGACTGCGATCTGTTGGGGCTAAAACTGGCAGAAACCGAGGCTCATCAGTGGCAACATGGTAAGGGCTGCGCCTACTGCTTTAACTCTGGCTATCTGGGGCGAGAAGCGGTCATTGAGCTGTTAAATATTGATGACACAATGCGTTCCATTATCTACGACGGCACCGTGATTGATTTACGTCATTATTTACGCAAAATTCAGTTCGATTCATTTTTGGTTGCCGCGATCGAGAAAGTGCAGAGCGGCATCACCACCGTAGCAGAAGTTCGACGAGTGCTGCCCCATAGCGCCCTCTGTTGGAAACGGGATAAGATAGACGAGTAAGGCGATCGCCCAAAGGTCAAGTCATTAAGCTAGGGAACAATGGGCGGTCACTTAAGCGTCATAAATTTAAGCAATCAGGGCACAAGTTCTAAGTGGGTTCTCAACCAATTTCAAAATTGGATAGGGAGAATAGGCAGAATCGCTAGAGTTTAGGGACGATTCTGGGACAAATTTAAGGGCAGATCTAAAACCGTCCTATCGGTCAATGTTTCTCTAAGTTCGCCGCAGCACAATCATAGTGTGAGGTTCGAGCTTATCGTCACCTTATCTGTACGGGATCAGCCCTAGGGCAATATTGCTGTTATTAACGCTGGCGTAATCCAGGGAAAAAGCAGTCATATCTAATCCCCCCCATAAACCTTTGTAACAACTAAGGGAACAACCTAGCCATGCCAGCGTCATTTAATATCAGCAATGGAGTCCCTCATAGTCCAGTTTTGTCCATGAGTAGTCAATCCCTTCCAGCATCTTGGTCAGCCGTTGAAGCGATCGCCGCCCCCCCGGCTGCGGTTCCCGTCAACCAACTCTCCAACTACGATTTGATTTTGCAATGTCAAGTTGGGTTACGTCCCAACAAAAACATCTTCGCCGAACTGATTCGGCGCTACCATCCCCATATCGAAAAGGTGTTGTATCATCTTGCCCCCGATTGGACAGACCGCGCAGACTTGGCACAAGAAGTTTGGATTCGCGTCTATCGCAATATCACCCGTTTGCAGGAACCCGAAAAGTTTCGCGGATGGCTGAGCCGCATTGCCACTAACTTGTTTTACGACGAGTTACGCAAACGCAAGCGAGTCGCGCCTCCTCTTTCCCTAGACGCACCTTTGACCTTAGAAGACGGCGAAATGGGTTGGGATATTGCTTCTGATGACGCAGGTCCTGCCGAAGAACTTGCCACTCAGGAATTCTACGACCAGTTAAGAGCCGCGATCGCCGACCTCCCTGAAGCCTTCCGCACCACTATTGTGTTGCGCGAAATTGAAGGGCTAGCTTACGAAGAAATTGCCGAAATTACTGGCGTTTCATTGGGAACCGTTAAGTCGCGCATTGCCCGCGCCCGTCTGCGCTTGCAGCAGCAGCTTCAAGGCTACCTGGCGGATTAACTTCTTAGCCAACTGTGTTGTCATAGACCGTGATAGACAATTCAGTTTGCTATGATTCAGATTCGCTAGGCTTGAAACAGGCTCTGCAAATCGGTGTTATTTAGTATATCGGTGTTATTTAATATATCGGTGTTATTTAATATAAAGTAGCTCCATCCTTGATTCAGAACACAGAGAATCTGAAAATGACCTCCAACTTTGACCAGTACGAACCTAAAGAGTATGCTTCCCACGGTGGACGAGAGGATAATATGTCTTTCTCAGAGATACCCGATTCTTTAAAGCGCGATCGCTTTGAGCTGTTGAGTGCCTACTTAGATGGCGAGGTGACCGCTCCTGAACGCCGTCAGATAGAAGATTGGCTCAAGACTGATCCCAAAATGCAAGGGCTTTATGCCCGAATGCTGAAAATGCAGCAAGGTGTCCGTCGTCTGCCCACTCCAGCACCCACCCAAACGGTTGAGCAAACGGTTCAACAAGTGGTCTCTCGCATTGAGCGTAAGCCCAAGCGGGTGGCTTTTTTGAGCGGTGCAATGGCGATCGCGGCGCTGTTTGTGGGAGCCGTCGTCAGCAATCTTCCCCGTGGTGAATTTGCTCCGCAGCTCGCATCTTCCCCTTACAGCCAGCAGGTGGTTCCCAGCGGCGGCTTAATGATTGCCCTCGATCGTCCCATTATCGACATTCCCAAGGCAACGATTTCGGCTCCGAACCCATCGCCTCGAACCTTCGAGTAATCTTTACAGTGGGTGAGTCAGCCTTTCAGTCGGCGAGTTAGCTTGCCAATTGGGACACGTCTCCGCTCATTCGTGCCCCGTCCAACGCCCCCCCGGCAGCAGGACACCCAGACGTTTAGCCTTCTCAAACTCCATCAGATACACCCACGCATTACCGAGGGGCTGACGAGTTAGGCTAAACGTCTGAATTTTTTGGCGGTAGTATTCATTGTCTTCAAAAGGGCGATCGGGGCAATAGTCTTCCAAGTCGTCAAGCTCTGCCAGGATTTGCGGATCATGGAAGGAAAGTAGAAACCCGTAAATAGGGGAATTTCCGGAAGTCATGGCGGGATAGCCCATAGGCAAGGCGTAAAGAGTGCCGTGGGCGATCGCCTCCTGAATTTCCAGGGCTTTTTGTTCCAGGGCTTTTTGACAGTGGCGATCGAAATTTGCTTCTTCAGGCTTTAGCGTTCCGTAGACAAAGATTTTGAGCAGTCCAACGGCTGGCTGGCGATCGTGATTAACATTCATATCATTCCACATTAATCGCTCCGTAGATGTCAGCATTATCGATTGATGTTTGTCCTGCATCAGAGGCAACATTTTCTACGAACTGCGGTAGGTGCTTTAACGAGATGACTTTAGGCAAAGTTACTCCTCCTATCTGTTCCTTTAAAGATTCAGTGACTACAAAGATTGCGCCGCCCTTCCCTTGTGCTGTCGTGATTCCAGTTCCGCCAATAGCTACATTATGCTCAAACGCCGTATCCCTTAAGATTAGACGACCGGATTTAACGAAAATTGCGCCGCCAAAACCGCCGCCGCTGCCGCCAAAGCCCAGACCGCCAGCGCTACCGCCAAAACCACCTTGACCAGATTTTCCAGCGTGACCCACCGTTCCGCCATTGCCGCCAAAACCACCGCCACCGCCACCACCGCCAAACCCGCCGTTGCCGCCGTTGCCACCATTACCGCCATTCGCTATCTCAGGAGACGCATTGCCGCCATTGCCGCCATTGCCGCCATTGCCCGCGTTTGCAAATCCACCAAATCCGCCGCCACCGCCAAAGGCAATACTGCCGATACCGCCTTGATTCTCCCAAAGCCCAAAGCTACCAAAAACTCCAACGCCGCCATTGCCGCCGTCACCGCCGTTACCACCATTCCCACTGTTCACGCTCGCATTGCCGCCATTGCCGCCGTTTCCCGCGTTTCCAAATCCACCAAAGCCGCCGCCGCCGCCAAAGGCAATACTGCCGATGCCACCAATGCCAATGCCGTTTACACCAGCGATCGCCCCTCGGTTTGCCCACAGTTTCTCGTCACGGGTGTCAATGGTGACCGGGTTGGCTTTTACGTTCGGGTCTAGCGTTAAGTTAATGCCATTCACGCCAATAATTGCCCCGCGATTAACCTTAAACTTACTTTTTCTGGTTTGAATACTAGGCTTGACATCTTCGACGCTAGGCTGAGGATCTAGCTGCTGAATCTCAGTTTGCTGAAGATCAGTTTGCTGAAGATCGGTGTCGTGATAAAGTCCCGCTCCACCGATCGCCCGATTGTTCACAAACCTAACCGTGTCGAGCGTGACTGTGCCTCCTTTAATAAACAATCCACCGCCCATGCCTGCGGCTCCGCCTGCACCATTTCGCCCGTTGCTGCCTTGAGCCAAACCATCGGCGATCGTCAGGTGGCTAAGCGTTACCTCTCCTCGTTCGACATACAAGACCTGGTGGGCTTGGTTGCCGCTAATAATGTCGTTACCGTCGCCAACAATCGTCAGATCACTAGTGATCTTGGGTAAAGGGCTGCTGAGGGCGATCGGACTGTTAATTCCGCTCAGATCAATCAAGTTATTATCTGGATGCTCATTGGCTTGGTCGATCGCCCAACGCAGTGAGCCAACCCCGCTGTTTGCAGAACTGGTGACTTGAATCGGCTTAAAAATAGCTGACTCAGAACGAAACCGAGCATCAGCAAAAGCATCAATAGGAATGAAGTAACTAGCGCCTAGAGCAAGGCAAACCAGTGCCGGAATCACAAGCCATGAATATTTTAGAATTCTGGACAGCAGGCGATGAAATAGATTCATAATTCAGCTAATTATTTCAGTATTAGATTCTTAAATCAACTGACTGAATCGACTATTGATCAATTAAAAATGATTAAAAATAGAATTCATAAATATAAGCGCGCAAGCAACTAAGAATGCTCCTAATACGTTCGTTTGTACGGGTATAGGCTCATACGTGGACTGCAACCAGAAACTCATCAGCCGCAATACAAGCGGCATTACAGCCCATGTCAAAATAGAAGATGAGATCAAGTTGCTGATCAGCATAGAATTTGCCAGCGACCAATTTTGAGCAATGCCAAACTTAGCGAATAGCAGCGATTGAAGCATTACAGTCGGATATAGTCCCAAAATAACTGCTAGATTTTGTTTCCAAGCGGGTGCCCCTAAGCCCAGATGTTCTGATCCCGTTCTTCGAGAAAACCAACCCTCTAGCCCAGTGCTAAACGACTTAAAGCGGTAGGTTTTAAAAGAGTGCTGCCCAGACTCAATTAGCTTTTCTCGATCGCCTGATTTAAGCCAAAGGTGCAAATGCTCTGGGGAATCGAAGTGAATTAAGGAGTACCACTTAAGCTGAGATCCCTGGATCGGAGCACAAAGGTCGGTGCGAATATATCCTTCATACTGTTTTGCGGATTGGGTTAAATTGGTGTGCCACTGCTTAAAAGCTAAGCTTTTTCCTTGAGGCACAATAGACTTGTTGGCTAATAAGGGATAATGTTGGGGAGTTGCAAGGAGTCCTTATGCTAGATCTCGAACGCATCCTCACCCAAGATCGACTGATGCGATCCCTCACTGGTCTCAACCGAAAAGCGTTCGAGGCACTGCTGCCCAGTTTTACAGCAG
>JBBRCV010000095.1:0-19719 GCA_038204505.1 Elainellales cyanobacterium | reverse complement strand
CCGGTATTCTATGACGAAGCCACGAATGAGCCGCTGCTGAATGCTGAAACGATCGATTGGATTGAGCAAATCTTTGGCGAAAAAGGCTCGGATGCCTGGTGGGAAATGACCGTAGAGGAGCTATTGCCGGAGCAGTACCGCAACGATGGGCATACTTACCGCAAGGGTACCGACACGATGGATGTCTGGTTCGATTCTGGTTCTTCCTGGGCGGCAGTTGTGGATAGCCGGGAAGGGCTGCGCTATCCGGCAGATATGTACTTAGAAGGCTCTGACCAGCATCGGGGCTGGTTCCAATCGAGCTTGCTGACCAGTGTGGCAGTCCATGGCATAGCGCCTTATAAAACGGTGCTAACTCATGGGTTTGCGCTGGATGAGCAGGGGCGGAAAATGAGTAAGTCGATCGGTAATGTGGTTGATCCGGCGATCGTCATTGAAGGCGGCAAAAACCAGAAGGAAGAACCGCCTTATGGTGCAGATGTGCTGCGTCTTTGGGTGTCATCGGTGGATTACACCTCTGATGTGCCATTGGGTAAAAACATTCTCAAACAGATGGCGGACGTGTACCGCAAAATTCGGAATACGGCGCGGTTTTTGCTGGGGAATCTGCATGATTTTGATCCAGCGCAACATACCGTTAGTTATGAGCAGTTACCCGAACTTGATCGGTATATGCTGCATCGGATTACTGAAGTATTTGCCGATGTGGATGAAGCCTTTGAACACTATCAATACTTCCGCTTCTTCCAAACGATTCAGAACTTTTGTGTAGTAGATTTGTCGAATTTCTACTTAGATATTGCTAAGGATAGGCTCTACATCAGCGCTGAAGATACCTTGCGCCGTCGGGCTTGTCAGACGGTTTTGGCAGTGGCGATCGAGAACTTAGCCAAGGCGATCGCCCCCGTTCTTTGCCATCTCGCCGAAGATATTTGGCAGTATTTGCCCTATACCACGCCCTATGAATCGGTGTTTGAGTCCGGTTGGCTTAACATTGATCAAAAATGGCAGAACCCAGAGCTTTCGACGGTCTGGAATCAGATCCGCGACATTCGCCAAGAGGCTAATAAAGTGCTAGAACAAGCCCGTACTCAAAAGGAGATTGGCTCCTCGCTAGAGGCTAAACTGCTGCTCTATGTTGCTGATGCAGACCTAAAGCAAAAGCTTACTGCCATGAATCCGATCGCCCCCTTGAGCGGAAACGAAGTTGATGAGTTGCGCTATTTGTTCCTAACTTCGCAGGTAGAACTTCTAGACAGTGTGGCACCATTGGCGGACGTGAAATATAAATCACAGTCTGATGCTTTGGGCGTGGGCGTGATTGATGCGGAAGGCGTGAAGTGCGATCGCTGTTGGAACTATTCCACTCATGTCGGCGAGTCAGTAGCGCATCCCTTGCTCTGCGAACGCTGTGTGCCCGCTCTAGAAGGGAAGTTCTAAGGAGGTTTGCACAGCAGAGCAATGATGCTTTAATCATAAGCAATAGCGCAGTCAAGCATCTTTCATTACACTGAGAAATAACCAGATATTTGCCTCCGACTATGCAACTTCAACCCACCCAACGCTCCAAAATGGACGAGTCTAATGACTTGTCTTTTTACGATACTCCGCGTTTCGTCACCCATGTTGATGATGGTTTCATTCAGCAGTTAACGGACTTGTACCGCGATCGCCTACAGCCTCAAACCCGTATTTTTGATATGATGAGCAGTTGGGTTTCGCACTTGCCCGAAGACGTAGAATTCGAGCACGTCGAAGGGCATGGGATGAATGAAGATGAACTAGCAAAAAATCCTCGACTGAATCATTATTTCGTGCAAAATCTGAACCAAAATCAGCTTTTGCCCCTGCCCGATCAGTCCTTCGATGCAGTTTTGAATACAGTTTCGGTGCAGTATTTGCAGCATCCTGAAGCTGTGTTTGCTGAAATTTATCGAATTCTTAAACCGGGTGGCATTGCCATTATCAGCTTTTCCAACCGGATGTTTCCTAATAAGGCGATCGCTGCTTGGCGCGATGCTTCAGAGGGCGATCGGGTGGAATGGGTCAAAGCCTACTTTGCAGCAGTCCCTGGATTTAGCAAACCAGAGGTGATTGTTCGCCCCTCTTCTAGCTTTATGCAAATGCTGGGGATGGGGGGTGATCCGTTTTATGCAGTGATGGCGACTCGACAGAGTTAAAAATGATTAATCCATCTATCGTCAGATAGATTGTTTCTTTCGATACATAGTTTAATACCCGAATTCTGTTTATTATCAGAGAGTTTACCTGATAGGACTGCCTCATGTTGCTCGAATCTAGTCCCCCTGTGCAGCGAATGACCGACCCAAACCCAACATTACAGCGACAAACCATTCGCCCCATTGGTGTATATGCCCTGCACGGACTTGCCTCTGATGGCAACAAGCTGATGGCGCTAGACTCTGTGCGAGGATACGTGCTTCAAGTGGACAGCACCAACGACAACACAACAGTGCTTAACCCACTGAACATTAAGCAGTTTGTAGATGCTCAAGGATTAGCGATTTGGGGCGAACAGGTTTGGTTCGTTCGAGATAACCGGGTTTACTGGTGTACGCTCCAAGACTTTACGCCTCGACAGTTTTTAACGTTGCCATATCCGGTCAACGGGGTAGCGGTTTGGCATTCTACGGTGTACATTACCTGTCAAAAAGCAGGCTATATTTTAGTTTACGATGCTACGACAGGGAAGCGAATTACCCAATTTGCCGCGCCTGGGGTGGGCGAAGAAAACCTGACTGTGCGTGAGGAAGAACTGTGGGTGTGCGATCGTACCGAGCAAACGGTTTACTGCATGGATCGAGCAACAGGCTCCATTAACTACAGCATTCTCACGCCCTTCGATTCCCCTTGTGCGCTTGCTTTTCACCCCAATACTGCTGTTCACTCTGCTCCTACACACGAAAGCGGTTCCCCAGATTGTCTCTATGTAGCCTATGCGGGAGAAGAAGCTTACATCCGCGATGATCCCAATAACTTGGATAATCCTTATCAACTGACATTCCGCGATCGCACTTTCATTCATCCGCTGTATTTTTCTCGTAACGAAGCCGAGCACTACACCCTCTCCAACGGCTATCTGATCGAGATGTCCTACATTGAGGAGCTTTCGCCCTTAGAAGATGTTTCCGTCGATCACTTAGAGTGGCGCATTGCCTTACCTGCCGAAACTACCCGCCAAAAGCTAATCAAAATTGAGGCGATCGGTGTGCCCTTTACCGAAGAGCAGCAAGATGGACAGCGCGTTGCTGTTTTTCGGTTCGATCGCCTGACCCCTCACGAAGGGCGGCTGTTTGGCTGGAAGGCGCTACTCGAAGTTCGCAGCATTAAGTACTATTTGAAGCCCGAACAAGTCGAAAAAATTCCGTCCCTGTCGTTAGAATTTAAAGCGCGGTACTTGGTAGATGACGACGATTTGGCAATGGATACCCCCACAATTCGGCGGGCGGCTGAAGAGGCGATCGGCACTGAAACTAATATCCTCCGCAAGATCTTAAAGATTCGCAATTATGTATACGATCGCATGTCCTATGGCATTAAGCCCCATATTGACTCGCCCGATGTTGCCCTTGAGCGAGGCGTTGGTTCTTGCGGCGAATATGTGGGTATTTTGCTGGCGTTAGCAAGGCTAAATGGCATTGCCTGTCGCACAGTTGGTCGTTACAAATGTCCGCCTCAACCTGAAAAACAAGGCGTACCGCTGCAACCTGAATTTAACCACGTATGGATTGAATTTTATGTGCCTGGGTTCGGCTGGTTGCCCATGGAGTCTAACGTGGACGATATTATTGAAGGTGGACCTTATCCCACCCGCTTTTTTATGGGGTTACCCTGGTATCATGCGGAAATGAGTAAGGGCATTTCTTTTGAGAAAATTACTGCCCCTGCTTTACCGGAAGAGATTTCCATTGGAAATTTGGCGTTAAATCATATTCGCTTCACAATTTTGGGAGAGTTACCGCCGCCTGATTAAGGGTAGGCAAGGGGACTAGAGCACCTTAAAAAATCGGCTCACTGCTTCCAAAAAGGTGTATTGTTGTAGGTTGAAAACTGAAGCAAACACACCTTTTTATCCCGATTAGCGGCAATGCAGCAGCATCCTACCTCCACAGCGATCCCTAATTCATCAACCGTTTCCCACTCAGGCTTGGGGGGTGTTGTCCGAACTTACCAATGGAATTGGAAAAATAGACCTGTTACTGTGGTTTATGAGGTGCTGGGTGAAGGTAGCCCGATTCTCCTCCTACCTGCTTTTAGCAGCGTCTCTAGCCGCGAAGAAATGCGAGGCGTTGCTCAACTTTTAGAGCCGTACTTCCAAGTTGTTGTGCCTGATTGGGTGGGCTTTGGCGAGTCAAGCCGTCTGTCCTTTCAGTACGACTCAAGAATTTATCACAAGTTCTTGAATAATTTTGTGGCGCAGGTATTTAATGAACCTGTTGTCGTTATTGCTGCCGGACATGCGGCTGGATACGTGATGCAAATGGCAAGCCGAGAGCCTGCGCCCTGGTCGTGGGTGGTGCTAGTGGCTCCTACTTGGCGAGGACCTTTACCCACTATGGGCGATCGCCCCAAACTTTATGGCTTGATTCGGGCGATCGTGCGGACTCCTATTTTGGGGCAATTTCTTTATTTGCTGAACACAACTCGCCCCTTTTTGAAATGGATGTATCAGCGGCATGTGTATGGCGATCGCAAAAATGTCACTCGTGATCTAATTCGGCAAAAGCAGAAAAGTACCCAAAAGCGGGGAGCCAGGTTTGCCTCAGTCGCCTTCGTGACGGGAGCGCTAGATCCAATTCATAAACGCGCCGAATTCTTTGATTATTTCCAGCCCCTACCCGTGCCGACGCTGATGGTCATTGGTGAGCAAACGCCACCCAAGTCGCGGGAAGAAATGGAGGTAGTCGCCCATTTCTCACAGGTGCAATCGTTCCGAATGCCGGGTGCATTAGGGTTGCATGAGGAATATCCAGAGCAGTTAGTAGAAGGAATTTTGCCTTTCCTCAAGAAGTATTTATCCTTGAGTAATTCCCTTTAACTCGTTAACAATTGCTGTTAGATCTTCAACAAAATCTCCAATCCCATCTCGAACAAATCACCCGCGATCGCGATCCTTTCTTTGCCACCGCCGGACATTTCTACGTCCAGCATTATATTCATGAACAGCTCTCTCAATGGGGAACTGTAGAGATTCATGAGTTTGAGTTTCGGGGTCGAAAACACCAAAATCTGATTCTTAATTTACCTGGGCTACTGCCACAGTCCCCAATTTTAATAGGGGCACACTACGATACGGTTCCAGGTTCGCCAGGAGCCGATGATAATGCCACAGGGGTAGCGGTATTGTTAGAACTGGCACGGGCGATCGCCGCTGATCCCGCTCCATTTCCGGTGCGGCTCGTGGCATTTGACCTGGAAGAACTGGGCGTAGGCAGCAAAATTTATGCAGAATCACTGCGGCAACAAGGGCAAAAACTACGGCTGATGATTTCTTTGGAAATGCTGGGATATTGCGATCGCCGCCCCAATTCTCAGCGCTACCCTGCTCCATCCCTCCAGCGTCTCTACCCCAACTCTGGCGACTTCATTGCGCTCATTGGCAACTTCAAAACCATTCCTGATCTAATTTGCCTCAGCCGCAATATGCGTCAATCTGTTCCCTGCGAGTGGTTGCCTGTCGATAACCGAGGACTGCTGCTGCCCGACACCCGCCGAAGTGACCATGCCCATTTCTGGGATCAAGGCTACGGAGCAATCATGGTCACCGATACGGCAAACTTGCGAAACCCACATTATCATCAGGGGAGCGATCGCCTGGAAACATTAGATCTCCCCTTTTTGACAGGAGTTTGCCAGGGTTTAATTCAGAGCATTCGCTTACTGTGACTATTCTTGTGACTACGGATAAATCTCATCTAGCTGCAACAGCGTATTCAACAAAACATTAGCACCGTGAATACATTGCTCAGGCGATGTATACTCCTCCCCCGAATGACTAACCCCCGCTTCGCTCGGCACAAAAATCATGCCCATGTCGGTAAAGCGCCCAATTTCCAAGGCATCATGTCCGGCTCGGCTCGGCAAATGGCAGTAAGTAAGAGCGAACTGCTGGCAGGTTTTCTCGATCGCCTGTTGCACCAAACCTGCTGCGGGAGTGGGTTCTACCACTAAGATGGGGCTGACAGTGATTTGAGTATTAGTGTAAGTGGCGATCGCTTTCAGTTCTCGATCCAGCAATTCTTTCATTTCATCCAGGCAAGCTTGCGACAGATCCCGCATGTCTACGGTTAGTTCAACCTGCCCCGGCACAATGTTGACTGCATTGGGCGCAACCGTCAGAAAACCGACCGTTGCGACAGGTTTGCTAGGCATTTTGAGGGCGATCGACTGCACGAATAACACAATCTGAGCCGCTGCCACCAAAGCATCTTGCCGCGCGTCCATGGGCGTAGTGCCTGCATGGTTGGCTTGTCCTGTAATGCTAATTGCCTGACGCAACATCCCGACAACGCCTTGAACAATGCCAATTTGTTTTTGCGATCGCTCCAAAACCGCGCCTTGCTCCACATGGAGTTCAACAAACGCCGCCACGTCTTCTCTAGTCCGTTTCGCCGTACCAATTTCGTCCCAGTTGCCGCCAATGCGCTCTAGGCGCTCTGCCATAGAACTATCCTGGTGTGTGACCATTCCCGCCATTGCCTGACAGCCAATCATCGAACTCTCTTCATCAGTGAACACAATCACTTCAACCGGATGGTTCAGATGTAGAGTATTTTCCCGCAGCACCCGCACGACCTCAATGCCCGCCAGTACGCCTAATGTCCCGTCATATTCTCCGCCGGATGGCACCGTGTCAATATGCGATCCGGTTGCCAAAGAGGGTGCTCCTAATTTCTTCCCAGCGTAAGTGCCAATCATGTTGCCTGCTGCATCGGTGCGAACTGTCATGCCTGCTTCTATCATCCATTGTTGAACTAAGTAGCGTGCCTGCAAATCTTCGGGGGTAAATGCCAGACGGCAGATATTGCCATTAGATAACCGACCAATTTTTGCCAAGCGGGTGATGCTGGCATTAAGGCGATCGCCATTGACTGCGACCCTTGAGAGAACTACCATGTCTAACTCCCTGAATTTTTTGTCCTGATAGCTTGCATCTTATTCCTTCATCCTGAAAGATTAAGTGTCCTATCAATCGAGTTAAATTCTTTTACCCGCAATAATTAAGCCTCGTTTGGTGCCTTCTAGAACGGCAATTTCTGCTAAGTGCCCCATCGGTTCAAAGCCAAAAGAGGTGAACAGGTGTTGACTCGCAGTATTGTGATCAAAATACATCGCTAAAAGCGTCGTAATCCCTAAGCTAGGGCAGTGGTCGATCATCTGCTGCACTAAAAGCGATCCGTAGCCTTTGCGTTGGTGCTGGGGCGCAATATAGAGACTAACCTCAGCCGTAGCATCATAGGCAGGACGACCGCCGTAAAAAGAAGTCAACCCAATCCAAGCCCCGATCGCCCCCTCCACTTCTAAAACCCAAAGCGGACGCGACGGATTATGTTTGGCAAACCATTCTTGTCGACTCTCAACGGTAATCGGTTCAGTGTCAGCAGTGGCGGTGCGGCTGGGAATAGAAGAGTTGTAAATGGCAACAATAGCAGGCAGATCAGTGGCGATCGCAGGACGAATTTCCATGTTGGGTAATAGTTAAAACAAGAGGCGCGATCGCAGTAGCCGCGATGCCGCGATCGTTCTTTTTAATTCCAATGAGCCATATTAATCTAACGTAGATTATTCGTTGTTTGAATTGCGACAAGTTGGAGAAATAAGTGGAGCTAGATAGAGTAATGCAGCGGGAAGGCTTTGGCTTCTTTGGGTTTGACGTAGACGCGCTGTTGGGGCTGAAGGTTTAGTTCATCAAAGCGATCGCGCGTTAAATGAGCCGTCACGACCTGACCATCATCTAACATTAGTTCTACCTGAACTTCCCATCCCAAGTGAATAACTCGGCTGACTCTGGCTCCTACGCTCGACCCATTTGAATGAGTCTCAATCATCACGTCTTGAGGGCGAAGAAACACTTCAGGGTGAGGCGAGTCAAACCCATTGCCCTGAAAGATTCGAGAGCTGCTAGGCAACACATTGACAGGTCCAATAAAGCTCATCACAAAAGACGTTGCCGGATGATCGTAAATTTGGGCTGGAGTACCGACTTGCTCAATTCGCCCTTTGTTCATTACCACGATTTCGTCTGAAACCTCCATGGCTTCTTCTTGGTCATGAGTCACAAAAACCGTGGTTACATGAACCTCGTCGTGCAGCCGCCGCAGCCATGCTCGCAAATCTTTACGCACTTTGGCATCTAAAGCCCCAAAGGGTTCATCTAAAAGCAGCACTTTAGGTTCGACAGCCAAAGCTCTAGCGAGGGCAACCCGTTGGCGCTGACCCCCCGAAAGTTGAGAAGGATAGCGATCGCCCAATCCTGCTAATTGCACTAACTCAAGCAGCTCCTCGACCCTTGCTTTAATTTTAGACTTGGGCGCTTTTTGAATCTCTAGCCCAAAGGCAATATTTTTTCGTACCGACAAATGTTTGAACAAGGCATAGTGCTGAAAGACAAAACCAATACTTCGTTCTTGCACGCTGGTGTAAGTAGCATCTTTCCCGGTCAGAAATATCTTGCCAGTATCCGGCATTTCTAAGCCTGCAATCAGCCGTAGCAGCGTAGATTTACCTGAACCCGAAGGCCCTAACAGGGCGACTAATCCCCCGGTTTTAATTTCTACGCTGACCTGATCGAGCGCTTTAAAACTACCAAACTGTTTGGATACGGCTTCAACAACAATGCCCACGGGATAACCTCTTCTAATCAAGGTGGAAGATATTAATTCCCACTTTGTCGGTGTAGATACTGTATTTTCTTATAGCATGATTATTCGTGCTGGAGTATGAGTCTTGCTCATTTCAATAGATTCCTTTACGGGGCAAGAGACTTGTATCATGCTCTTCATCCTCCTTCATGCAATGCAGTCCATCATGTCAGATCTTTATATCTCTTGGGCAGATTACCACCAAAAAATTGAGCAACTGGCTGTCAATATTCATCAGTCAGGTTGGCAGTTCAATCAAATTGTATGCCTTGCCAAGGGCGGGTTACGAGTCGGTGATATTTTGGCGCGTATTTTTGACCAACCCTTAGCAATTTTGGCGACTTCTTCCTATGGTGGCGCTAATAACCAGGTTCGGGGTTCTGTTACCTTTGGGCGCGACCTCACCATGACCACTGCTAACTTAGGCAACCATGTTTTGTTAGTCGATGACCTAGTTGACTCAGGCGCTAGCTTGAAGCGAACGTTGGTATGGCTTGATCGCAACTACGGATTTTATATTGACGAAGTTCGTAGCGCTGTCTTGTGGTACAAGCAATGCTCGGCGATCGCCCCCGATTATTACGTCGATTATTTAGCCGACAATCCTTGGATTCATCAGCCTTTTGAGATCTATGAACAGATGAATCCTGACGAGTTGTTGAAGGGGCGATCTCTGCAAGATCCTCTCAAGGAGACATCCCAATCTCCATCACCACCTACGAGATAGAGAGAATTGAAGATCTTTTGATCATTACGAATATTTTGTGCAATCGAAGTGTTTGCATTGATATCTGGAAATGCAGTCCAGAATATTGATGCAAAAGCTTCGTCTGTGTGGAGCGATCGCGGAGGCAAGTGTTGCTCTAGTTGGTCTGGCGAGGCGAGGTCATAGGTGTGGGCGTAGCCTGGGGCGTGACTGGGTTTCCCTGCTGCTGACGTAACAATTCCTGCTGCCGCTGACGAAAGTTGGAGGCTTCAGAGCCAATACTGTTCTGCTGCTCGTTTCCAAAGTCTGAAGAACTGCGAGGAACCCCTAAAACGGCTCGATGGAAAAGGTCAAACATAGTTCCCATGTTGGCGCCGCTAGAAGGGCGATCGCCGCTTTGGGTATTGCTGTAGACGTTGGCATCGCGGGAGGAGGATTGAGCAATGGCAGACTGGAAACTGAAGATTCCTAGCATTCCAGCAATTCCTAGAATCCCGAAGGCAAGTTGAGTTGAAAGCTTTTTCATACGGCAAGAATCAGGGATGAGAGTGGGCTTTACTGTAGACGTAAATCAAACTAAAATTGCTCCCGTTTAGTGTACCCAATCTCAGTACCCAGATTAGGCAAAGCTCCGACGCAACAAAGAACGGATGCTTAGTAGGGCGATCGCACTAAACCCAGTAAGCACCAGCAATGCTGACAACATCGTCACTTCGGCAAAGGGCGTTTGCATCACCACGCTGCCCAGCGACCAGTTGGGGTGCAGATAAATGTACCGAATCGGCTCGATCGCGTAAGTCAAAGGATTCAGACTCGCCACCACTTGCAACCAGGTCGGCATAAAAGATAGGGGAGCTAGTGCTGTACTTGCAAACAAGAGCGGCAGGTTCGTCACAAAAATCACTGCAATCAGCTCAATGTGTCCCGGTAGCGAAAAAGCCAGTCCCAGGCTCAGTGCTGTCACGCCCAAAACCAGCAGAAGCACAATAGCGACCACCAGCCCCAGCCCTAAAGGATCAGGTAAGCCTGCTCCCAGAAAAGCGCTCATGGCAAGAATTACAGCCGTTTGCACCAGGCTCAGGGTGGCGATGAAAATGGCAGAAGCTAAGACGATGGAAAAGCGTGAAGCTAGGGGAGCCACCAGTAACCGATTGAGGAAACCAAATTCTCGATCGAACATGACGGGTAAGCCAGCGTTCAAAGCGCCTCCAAAAGCCGTAAACACCAGGACTCCGGCTGATAGAAACTGTCCATAGTTTTGAGTGCCGCCGAACAACCCTGGAGGGACGTTCTGGAACAGTGCGCCGAATAAGACGAACCACATTACAGGTTGGATAATGCCTGCCGCCAGTGTAGAGGGGCGACGCTGAAGCTGAATGAACAGCCGCCGAGTTAGGGCTGAAGTTTCTTGAACAAAGTCGCTGAATTCGGAGGTGGGAGGGGCGATCGCGCTAGTTGAGCGATCGCTGGAATTGGGTTGGGGTCGAGTAACGGTCTGACTCATCGCCAATTTTCTCTTGCCAAAGGCGTTAATAAACGGGTTGCCTTTAGCCTAACGCAAGAGCGGGTATGCGGACATATTCCTAGGCAAAGTCCTCTATTTTTCGGTCTTTGTTTTTCTCTAAAGCTTTGAGGTAATTCTCAATTCGATGATTTTCAATGGTTGACAGGTCGAGATCGACAATATCTTTTAGACGCACCTCAATGCCATCTACAAAGCGATACCAAAAAGACGGATCGGTGTGGATCGCTTCATGGTCATCGATGTAAAAAAGTTGCCCCACATGGCTATAGAATAAGGCTCGCATGGGAACACGGGTGACAGCATCGTTTTTATTAACGAAGCGAAATGTTTTGGTACGAAAGTCGTTGTTGAATTCTTCTTGGAACTTGCGATCGCCAACCCGAGGTGAACCAAAAGTATAAAGACCATGCACCATCTGATCTTTTTCCCTTAGTCTGGCAACGGATAAAGTGGCTAAAGCAGCTCCTAAACTATGCCCCGCTACCCATAAAGAAGGGGCTTTGGCTTCCTTTAAGTTGCCCTGAACCATTTCTGCTTGAGTGGCAACGTGTCTAGGTTGCAGCAGATCAAACGTCTCTTGAATATCTTTCCAAATGAGGCTGAGCGATCGCGAAAAACCTTCATGAACCTTGCCGCCAAAGGGACCACCCACTAAGTCAAGATCAAAGTTTCCCATCCAATCTTTCATGGAGTCTGTGCCCCGAAAGGTGAGAATTATTTTTTCAGCATCAGCCGCAATAAAAGCTTGCGTGATGCCCAGATCAAAAAATCTAAACTTCGTAAAATTCCAACTTTTTAGAACTTCCCGAATCTCGTCTTTTGAGGAATAAGCTAGCCAAGATAGCTTCCCGCAGGCGAGGGCATTTTTAGAACTGTATTTAACTGTACCCGCATCAAAATCAAATGTTTTAAACCATTCATTCGTGACCATGTTTTCCAATGCCAAAGCTCTGCTCAATAACCTGTTTTAACCTTCCTCTTGACCAGAAAATTACATCAGATGGAAATCTTAATGGTTAAGTTCACGGATGGCGGTCAGAGTGGGGCGCAGCGCCGCTGGACTAATGCCAGCCCGATGAGCGACCAACACCCCTAATGCCTCTAAATACGAACTGACTGCCAGCGTTGAAATGCCTAGAGCATCTGCCGTGACATTGAGGCGCGTCTGGTTCTCTTGGACGGTAATAATGAGCGTCGAAGTTTGGCTTAAGCTCAGAATAGCGCTGCCCCCACAAGCAGTCGCCGGAACCACTAAGGCATTGACTTGATCAACCCACAAATCGCCTGAGCGAGTTGAGGAGGCTGTGACGAACTGCGGGGCGCGGCTCAAGCCGACTAAAACACAGGGCAGGAAGGTGTAGCCCAATTCTTCTGCTGCCGATCGCGGCGACAAAGTGGGGTCGAGGGGGAGCGGTAACAGCGCTGGCGCGTGGGCACAGGGAATTCCAAAGGTCTTAACGACGAGGTGGCTAATGACGGCTTCGGCACCTGCTAGGGGATCAACGCCCTGACCTTGGCGGTATTGCTGTAAGGCTTCGCTGTCCACATCATCGGGGAACCGCGCGACAACGGCGATCGCCTCCGCTCTGCCCACTCTCACCAATTTCTCCACTGCTCGTAGCAAACTATCCGGGTTCTGAATAGTTCCCCAAGTTGCCCCCGAACTCGCCGTTTTCAACTCCACACCCAACGGTGCATCTGTCACCACGTAATCAGTCAAATCTAGTCCCAGGGTGGCACGGGCAGCATCCGCCGCTTGCAGATGTCGTAGCCGCAATTCTGGCTCAATCTCCTGATCTAACACCAGCCCTACCCGATTCTGAGTCACCGGACGCAGCCCCCACTGTCCTGCCGCAAACCGATCTAGCCCATACCCTTCAACATATAAGGCGTTGGGCAACGACCAGTAAAGCTGTGCGCCATTGAGCACATTGGGATGCGTAATCAACCGATCGGCAACTTGAGCGATCGCTCGTGCCACTGGCAACGCATCCCCAGCATAGCCACCGACAGCCGCCCCAATGCCAGTTGGGACAATTAAAACAACGGTATAAGGACTGGTGTTCAAAGGAAAATACGAGATTAAGTCATCACAACGGCTTCAACTGTTGCAGTAGAGCGATCGCCAGCGATCGCTGTAATCGCCCATCGTAAAGGTTGCCCTTGTGCTTGAAGCTGCGCCCAGATCAAGCGCTGCAATTCTCCTGACGTGGGCTGAAGCTCAACTTCAAAAGTTACGAATTGCATCACTGTCATACTGCATCAGTGCCATACTGCATCACTGTCACAAACAGGGCTACTTCTTAACTTTCTGAAACTGCCCAAATTGCAGATGGTACACACGATCTTCTTTTTCTGTTTCAATTTTCAAATCAGACCGAGGATAGGAAACACACAGCAGCGCATAGCCTTGCGCCTGCAAATCTGGACTAACGCCCATGCCTTCACTTTGCTCCACGGTGCCCGACAGCACTTGAGCAGCACAGGTGGTACAGACTCCAGCATTGCAAGCAGAAGGAAAGTTCAAACCCGCTGCATCTGCTGCCGACAGAATAGTTTGGTCTTCGGGCACGTTGAGAGTAAGAGTGTTGCCCTGGTGAAGAATTTCAACAGTGTAGGTATTTGCCATAGATTAGTTGAGAGATAGCCGCTTGAATAGCTTACAGGGTATGGGGTACAGAAAAATTATTCTGCGGGTTATTCTGCGGGAAAGGTGCGATTGAACTCTTCGATTAAGTCATCGACTTCTTCGATCGCCTGGTTGACATCGATTCTCAAAGTGCCTAAATCAGGCTGCTCCAACAAGCGCACGAGGGAATCGCGCTTACTTTCAATAAGGGCAAAGCGATCGCGCAATTCTTGGGGGTTAACTGGGATGTCTGACATGGTTTAGGCTCCGAATAATTTGGCGAGAATTTGGCGAGATGGTTTTGCAACCCCAATATCGTCAATAATTGGGGAGAAGAATGCTGGACTCATAAGATATGTTACGTCAAATTTCTCTAGGAAATATTGGTTTAGTAGTGGGCGGTGTTTTAGCAGTCATGGGATTTATTGCCTACGGAGTGCAAAACTCAACTCTAAATTTGATTGGGTTTTTCTACGGCATTCCCATTTTGCTAGGCGGTCTAGCGTTAACAGCCTCTGAGCTGAAGCCCGTGCCCATGCCTGAATCTTCCCCAGAAGTTTTGGCACTTCGGGAGCAAGAAGCGACCGATACCCAAAATCAAATTCGCAAAGATGTAACCCGGTATCGCTATGGTCAGGAAGCCCACCTGGATGAGGTTCTGAAGCGCCTGGGCTTAAGCCCAACTGATGACGATCGCCCCATTTTGAACAACATTCGTGAGCAAAACTGGGACGGTCACTATGCGCTGATCCTCAAGTTTTATTCTCCGCTCATACCCTTAGAAACTTGGCAGGGAAAGCAAGATAAGCTCACTAGATTTTTTGGGCCAGGGGTACAAGTTGAGCTAATTCCGCTACCAGAGGAAGAAATTGAGGTGGCGTTAATCACGGCTCCAGAAGCGGCGATCGCTGAGACGAGCAGCGCTGAGTTAAGCTAGTTAAGGGGCACAATCACGATTGCTTTGATCCTTAAGCTTCTCTTAAGCCTTACCCTTAAGCCTAAGAAGTTGTAACAGTTAATACAAAGGTCTTGTGTTCTGAGCAGGTATCGTGCATAAGTTTAAGTGAACCCTCAGACAACCCAGAGTTTATGAGTCCAGAGTTTATGAGCAGCAGCCAGCCCACACCGATCCAAGTAGAGAACGATCGTACAGGTCTAACCATTCAAATAGAGGACGATCGAACAGGTCTCAGCGTAGACACGCTCAAACGTGCCATCGCCGACAACCTTTACTACATTCAAGGGAAGGACGAGAAGTTCGCAACGCTCTATGACTACTACATGGCGTTGGCGTATACCGTGCGCGATCGTCTTGTCCATCGGCGGATTAAAACCGCTCAGGCTTATTTCAATAGCGACACCAAAATAGTGTACTACCTCTCAGCCGAGTTCCTGATTGGTCGCCTCCTCATCAACAACCTGATCAACCTCGGCATCTACGAACCCATCAGCGAAGCCCTCAAAGCATCGGGATTGACCCTAGATGACCTCATGGAGCGGGAAGAAGAGCCAGGGTTAGGCAACGGGGGCTTAGGACGACTAGCAGCCTGTTTCCTCGATGCTATGGCGACCCTCCAGATTCCAGCGATGGGTTATGGGATTCGCTACGAGTTTGGGATTTTTGACCAGTTGATTATCGATGGTTGGCAAGTCGAGCGCCCAGACAATTGGTTACGCTTTGGCAATCCTTGGGAAATTGTTCATCCCGACTACATGGTCGAAGTCAAGTTTGGAGGACACACCGAAGCCTTTACCGATGCTAAGGGGCAATATCGAGTGCGCTGGATGCCTCGTGTAACGGTTATGGGAACGCCCTATGACACGCCTATCCCAGGGTATGGCAATAATACTGTGAACACGTTGCGCCTATGGGCAGCACGAGCGGGTGAAGACTTTGACTTCAATGTCTTTAACGCCGGAGATTATACCCAAGCAGTAGCGGCAAAGACCTTCTCTGAAAATATTTCTAAGGTGCTTTACCCCAACGACAACACGCCCCAAGGTAAAGAACTCCGACTTCAGCAGCAATTCTTCTTTGTATCCTGTTCGTTGCAAGATATCATCCGGCTTTACTTGCGCCAACACGATACATTTGACGATTTTGCAGAGAAGACAGCTATTCAACTTAACGACACTCATCCATCGGTGGGCGTGGTTGAACTCATGCGGCTCTTAGTTGATGAACACGGTGTGGAATGGGATGAAGCCTGGGATATTACCCGTAAGACTTTTGCTTACACCAACCACACTTTGCTTTCAGAAGCGCTAGAACGCTGGTCGGTTGACTTGTTTGGGCGCTTGCTGCCTCGGCACTTGGAGTTAATTTACGAAATTAATTTCCAGTTCCTTGCTGAAATCCAGAAGAAATATCCTGGTGATATGACGAAGCTGCGGCGGATGTCGTTGATTGAGGAAGGGGATGACCAGAAAGTGCGGATGGCGCACTTAGCTTGTGTAGGCAGTCACGCCGTTAACGGTGTGGCAGAACTGCATACCGAGTTAATTAAGAAAGATTTGATGAAAGACTTTTACGAGCTATGGCCCGAGAAGTTTCAAAACAAAACCAACGGCATTACGCCTCGACGCTGGTTGTTGATGAGCAACCCAGAGCTGTCGAGCTTAATTACTGAGAAAATTGGCGATCGCTGGATTACTAATCTCGACGATCTTCACAAGCTCGAACCTTTTGTGGACGATACCGAGTTCCGCACTCGCTGGCGCAATATTAAGCAAGCTCGCAAAGGTAAGTTAGCCGAGTACATCTTGATCAACAACGGCTTTGAAGTAGATGTTAACTCAATGTTTGATGTGCAAATTAAACGCATCCACGAGTACAAACGTCAGCTTTTAGCGGCGCTCAATATCATTGCCATGTACAACCGCATTAAAGCTAACCTTAGTATGGACGTGCTGCCCCGCACCTTCATTTTTGGGGGCAAAGCGGCTCCCGGCTATTTCATGGCAAAGATGGTGATTAAACTCATCAACGCTATCGCCGATGTCGTTAATAATGATCCTGACGTTGCCGGACGCATCAAGGTTGTGTTCTTGGCAAACTACTCTGTTTCGTTAGGGCAATTTGCTTACCCTGCCGCCGATTTGTCTGAGCAAATTTCGACAGCAGGTAAAGAGGCATCTGGAACAGGCAATATGAAGTTTGCCCTTAACGGAGCGTTGACCATTGGCACACTGGATGGCGCAAACGTGGAAATTCGAGAAGAAGTCGGAGCCGAAAACTTCTTCCTCTTTGGCATGACAGCTCACGAGGTCGTGGATTTGCGGAACAAAGGCTATAAGCCAATGGACTACTACAACGCTAACCCAGAGCTGAAGTTGGTGATTGATCAGCTTTCGTCGGGGTACTTCTCGCCTAAAGACCGAGGACAGTTTATGGCGATCGTTGATTCATTGCTTTCCCGCGATGAGTATATGCTGCTGGCAGACTTCCAGGCTTATACCGATTGTCAGGAACAAGTTGCTGAAGTGTTCCGAGATCAAGATCGGTGGACGCGGATGTCTATTCTCAATGTTGCTCGCATGGGTAAGTTTTCCGCCGATCGCACGATCGCCGATTACTGCAAAAATATCTGGCAGGTCGAACCTATGCCTATTAGTTTGGATGATTACTCGCAGAACGTCACAGAGGCAGAGGTCAAGGAGCTTTCCAAGAACTAACTTTTCTAAGAGCTAACTAAAGTAGAGCCGTCTAGCTAAGCAATAGCCGGACGGCTCTATCTGTGAGTGATTAAAATTAAGAATGAGAAAATCCATTAAATTCTTGGCTTGGGCGATCGCTTGCTTCCTCTTCTGGAGTCCGTCTGTCTCAGCTCAGGCTAATTCCTGGTGCTCGGATTCAGGCGTGATGGATCGGCAAACAGTGATTAACCAGCAAGCGATGCTGACTGATTTGGCTCAAGCAAAAGTAGTTTATCTGGGCGAAACCCACGATGCTATTGCCGATCATCAGGGGCAGTTACAGATTATTCAGGTGCTGTATCAGTACAATAAACGGGTGGCGATCGCCCTGGAAATGTTTCAGCGCCCTTATCAACCTCTTCTCGACCAATATCTAGCAGGCGAAATCACTGAATTGGAACTTCAGCAACAGAGCGAATATGACTCACGCTGGGGCTTCCCCTGGGAGTATTACGCGCCCATTCTGCGATTTGCCAAAGCGCATCAACTACCCCTGATCGCCCTCAACGTACCTACCGAAATCACCCGCAAGGTCGCCAAAGGGGGACTGGAGTCTTTAACCGATGCCGATCGCCAATGGATTCCGCCTGAGTCGGAAATTCGCACTGACAATGCCGCTTATCGGCAAATAATTCAAGCGGTTTATGAACAGATTCACCAGGGACGAAGCATGAGCAGCAGCTTCGATCGCTTTTTCCTGGCACAAGTTTTATGGGACGAAACCATGGCACAGGTCGTTACCAATTTTCTCCAAGCACAGCCAAAGCATCAGGTAATTGTGTTGGCAGGAGATGAGCATCTGGTCTACGGCTACGGCATTCCCAGTCGGGTAGCTCGACGTATGGATGGCATTTTTCAGCGATCGGTAATTATTAACCCTGATCAGGAAATGGAATCAGAGGGTGTAATTTCTCCGAGACACCCGCAAGGAATCACGGATTATTTTTGGTTAAGTGATAGCTGCATGTCCTGATTTTCTGCTGCCATGATCACTGGCATGATCACTGGCATAACTGGCATAAAAGAGCTATGACTCTACGTTGACCACTGTCCCAATGACAATTTGCTGAAATACTGACTCTGCATCTTCGTTACGCATCCGGACACAGCCATGTGAAACTGCGCGCCCAATGGAAGCTCGATTAGGAGTACCGTGAAACCCGATAACTCCATTAGGCAAATGGGCAAACCCGATCCAGCGGGTTCCCAGCGACCCATCTTCACCGGGCGATTCTACTTCGCCTGTGCTGGGGTTTTGCCAAGATGGATCTTTTAGCATTTCAAAGACTCGGAATTCGCCAGTTGGAGTAGGGGCACTAGGGCGACCAATGGCAACGGGGTAATGGGCGATCGCTTTTTGTCCCTTATAAACATAAAGCTGCCGTTCTTTTAACCGCAGCACTAGATGAATAATTTCGTTTTCGGTGGGCTGATTGTTTTCGGTGGGCTGATAGTGAGAAAACGTTTCTAAGGCAGGAAGCTCAGGCGCTTGGACAGGGAAAGATCGAATTTGAATTAGCGGGCTGGCGATCGCTTGAGGAGCCAACCCAATCCAGCCACCTAAAACGGTCGAAGCCAAAAAAAATTGGCAGAGGAGAGAGGTCTTAACCATAGGAGCGTTTACCATCAAATCTATTAAAACAGGGCATGATCAACCATACCCTGTTAGAATTCCCGCAACTTTCATCCTATTGATCAAGGATCTTAACCGTCAACTTTTTTGGTGCGATCATCGTACTGAGTTTTGAGTTGTGCCAACCGCTGTTTGATGCTTTGGTAGCGATCGCCATATTTCTCAGTCAAACGCTCATCTACTACCGCAACTTTTTCGTTGAACTTAGCCGATTGTTCCGGCAATACCGTATCTCGAAGTAGAGCGACTACTGCCAGGGTTAGCGCTTTGGCGATCGACCAAATTGTAGTGGAGCCTGCCTTAACTTCAGCCACTGTTTCAGCTACAGCCGGACGCAGAATTTCTTTAATCTTAGTGACTCTTTGACCACCTTCAGTTTTCATGGTTTTAAAGTCAGTAGCAACGCGATCTTTCATGGCGTTAGGCAGAGCATTAGGAACAGGATTAGACATTGTGAAACCTCTTAAGAAATGAGTATAAAATTAACTTTCCGTGGGGCAGGCATCTTGCCATAACTGTCAACTTAAGCAAAAAACATATCTGTCAAGTGGGTTTCAGCGTTTTCTAACCCTAGGGCTGTATACCTTTCAGCCCAGTAAGCCTTAATACTTATCCAGTCTGAATAGTTGGGTTTTTCCCAGGATGACC
>JBBRCV010000094.1:0-19721 GCA_038204505.1 Elainellales cyanobacterium | reverse complement strand
AACCTCTGTTTTTGTCAACGATACTGCTCAAGATCAGCTTTGGAAAAACTTTCAAGATCTTGCCGAATGCTACAACGTCCGAGCCTGCTGGTCATCTCCTTTCTTTTCTCGAAACGGAGAACTGCTAGGCACCTTTTCCCTATCCCACTCAGTCCCCTGCGAACCCACCCCTCACCATTTGCAAATTTTAGAGACTGCCACATACCTTGCCAGTATCGCGGTAGAACGCAACCAGGCTGCTGAGACACTCAAGCAGCAAGCCCTTCATGATGCCCTAACAGGACTACCCAATCGTGTCTTTTTTATGGAGCAATTGCAGCAACGGATTCAAACCGTCCGCGCCTGTTGGCTGCCAAATCAGCCACCCAAAGAATCTTGCGAATTCGCTGTTTTATTTTTAGATGTCGATCGCTTCAAATTAGTCAACGACAGTTTAGGACATACCATTGGCGACCAACTTCTCATCGAAATTGTTCGACTGGTGAAGCGATGCATTCGCACTAAAGATACTTTCGCTCGCATTGGAGGCGATGAATTCGCCATTCTGCTAGAAACCATTGAAGAAATTTCTCAGGCACAATTAATAGCCGATCGCATTCGCGCAGTCCTTTCTTTTCCGCTCAAACTCAACGAACACGAGGTCTTTACTTCCGTCAGCATTGGTATTGCTCACTCGTTAAACGGGTACACCCGACCCGAAGAATTGCTTCGTGATGCAGATACCGCCATGTACCGAGCTAAATCCCAAGGACGAGCAAACTACGAAATTTTTGACAAAGAAATGCATACCCATGCCTTGGCTCGGCTGCACATGGAGATGGATCTCCGTCATGTCGTTGAAGATTTATTTCTCAACAACACATCGCCCCTCCAGCTTTATTACCAACCCATTATTTCCTTATCTACAGGCGTTATCGTTGGTTTTGAGGCACTCATTCGGTGGTTGCACTCAGAGCGAGGATTCATTTCTCCGGCTGAATTTATTCCAGTGGCAGAAGAAACAGGTTTGATTGTGCCTATTGGTAGATGGGTGCTGCACGAAGCTTGTAACCAACTGCGACGTTGGCAAGAAAAAACGGGACAAGCCAAAGACTTAATTATGAGTATTAATGTTTCTAGTCGGCAATTACTTCAGCCCGATTTTACTTCGCAAATTAGCCAAATTCTTCATGCCACCCAAATATCACCCTCTTCTATTAAGCTCGAAATTACTGAAAGCGTTCTAATGGAAACCGCGACCTGTGTCACCGAACAATTGGCTCAAATGCAGGACTTGGGAATTCGCCTGAGCCTTGATGATTTTGGGACGGGTTACTCATCCTTAAGCTATCTCTACCGTTTCCCGATCAACAATTTAAAGGTCGATCGCTCTTTTGTAGACGGCTTAAGCCATGGTCAAGATCAAATTGTCCAAACCATCATTGCTTTAGCGCATGGCTTGAGCATGGATGTGACTGCCGAAGGTGTTGAAACCGCCGAGCAACTGGCTCGACTGAAAGCCCTGGGCTGCGAATTTGGGCAGGGTTATTTATTCTCTCGTCCAGTTGATCAAGAAGCTGCTGAGCTACTGTTCAACCAACCTCCTTATTTAGTAGAATGATTGGCGTTGCAAATAGTAGTCGGTGATTCGTTCACTCACAAAAAATGTACGATCGCACTCACGCTGAAACAATGGCAGAGTACAACCATTGGATGAACCTGAAACTCTATGCTGTTTGTGCCGAGATTTCGGATGAACAGCGTCGGGAAGACCGAGGCGCATTTTTTAAGTCCATTCATGGAACGTTGAATCATATTTTGGTGGGCGATCGCATCTGGATGGGGCGCTTTACTGGAAACCCTTACGTCGCCCAACTTAGACAGGAGCTATACTCGGATTTTAACGAACTTCGTCAACAGCGAGAAACAACAGATCAACAGATTTTAGAATGGTCAAAGCAAATTACAGATGAATGGTTGAGTCAATCCTTAAGATATAAATCGGCATCCGATGGGACAGAGCGAGTACTTCCTCACTGGCTACTTGTAATGCATTTGTTTAATCACCAAACTCACCATCGGGGACAACTAACCACGCTTCTAACCCAACTGGGCTATAATCCAGGCGTAACTGATTTACCTTGGATGCCTGCTGTGAATACGAGTGAGAATTGAGTGGGCGATCGCCCCTCAGTTAGGCTTCCGGACACGTTCTTCAATATCTTCCAAGGTTTGCAAAACGAGCCGCTTAGCTTGGAGATTCCAGCCCCATTTTTGCAGATTGTAGGCGGCGGCAGTACCCGCGACAGTGGCGATAAAGGCGAGGGGTTGGGAGAAGGAAATGCCCAAGAGCAAGCTTAATCCAGCAATGCCCCAGAAGGGTAAAGCGATCGTTTGGCGCTGAGTTTCAACAATTTTGCTGATGCCGCTGTTGGGTAGGTCAACCAGCAAAGATTCTTTGACCTGCTTCTGCTCGACAGCACTGACGGATAGACCAATTTTTTGTCTCAGCTTCTCTATTTTGCGAGCGTCAGTATTGTATTGGGTCAGCTCATCTTCTGCCATTAAAACCAAGCGTTCATATTGTCCCACGGGCTTGTCCTTTTCAATATTTTCAATATTTTCTTATTCTCGGTGCAAACAGGGAACCGGGCAAGCATTTGAGGTTGGTTAGATTCCTAAGTCCCTACGGCTTTTTTGAATTTAATAATTCTTAGAATCGTGTAAACTTATATAACAGAGTTCAAGAGCAATACCCATGACCGACAGTAAGGGATTCAGTAAAACCCAGTCTGCACCTAAAGTTTCTAAGCGAGCCAAAGTCCGCGCTGAAGCTGGTAAAGAGTACGACAAGATGAAGGCAGATGGGGTTCCTGACTTTGAGGTTTACATTCGCGTCAAAGATAAGAAGCCCTGGTTCCCCGTCGGGTCACTTGCGGTAAAGCGCTCTAACCAAATTAATCAGGCGATTTACGCCAATCAGGAAGAGTTATGTCAAGGTGCTTTTCGACTGTTTCCAATTCTGAAAAAAAATCAACATCAGTTGGAATATGGCTATCGAGTTAAAGAGTTTAAGGATGAGCCAATTACGTTGGCGGTAGAGCCGAAAGCTTCAGTAGGAAATTTTGTGCAAGGGGCGATCGCCCAAGTTCGTAATAAACTATCGACAGTTTTTCAGCGCTAAAAGGGCTTTATTCACTTCAATTCAGCAAAGTCCGCCATGTTCTAGTTAAGAGCATGGCTTTTCTATCTGTCCAAATATCTCTCTTCCTGTAGAGGGGCTATGCAGGCAGGTGAAATAGTCTTTTAGCAGACAGTTCTATCGTTTGCTGTATGCCACGTTCCCAGCGAACGTTGAGAGACGATTTAAGAGGTTTAAGCCTCGAAAATATCTGGCGGTCATATCTAAGTTGCATCCTTAATCCGATAGAGTCTGGCAGACGTAATTGATAAACAAGCGCATGAACACGGATCATTCTCAGGAGATATCAACATGAACAGCCAAAAGGCATTATTTGCCTCGCGCCGCAATCTCATGAAGTGGGGACTTTGTGGTGTTAGTGGTTTAATGCTTGCCACCCTCCCCAAGGTCGCGAGCGCTCAATCCCGCCGGAGTCGCACCCTCACTTTTAACGCCGATGATGTTGGCATCCTTAACTTTGCCCTATTGCTAGAGGAGCTTGAATCTGCTTTTTATGCAGCAGTTGTTGACTCCGGTAAGGTTACAGACAGCAAAGAGTTGACATACATGAAAGTTTTAGGCGCTCAAGAAGCGGCTCATGTAACGTTTTTACGCAGCGTTCTAGGCGCTCAAACCTTGTTTGCCACTGAAGACATCAGCTTTAAACAAGCTGGTTTAGATGCGATTCTCAGCGATCGCGACAAAATTCTAAATACAGCGGTGACTCTCGAAGATGTGGGTGTTCATGCCTACAACGGTGCGGGTACTAGCCTCAAAAACCCCACCTATCTTCTAGCGGCAGGTTCAATTGTTTCAGTCGAAGCGCGTCATGCTGCCGGGGTTCGAGGACTACTCGCTAGACCTACCACTGAGCCAGACAGCGATCGCTTAGTAAAAGATGCAGATTTAGCCGCCAACCTCAATCCATTTAAAGGAAAGGCTTATGACGAGCTATACACGCCTAAACAAGTTGTGGCGATCGTCAGCTCACTCAACCTGATCAACAACCCAATTAACGGTGCACTTGTTGCGTAATAAGAGGAAGAATTCAATGAAAAATCATTTGACACCTATCATTCAGCAGGCAATCCACAGTCTATTATTGCCCTACAATCTTTTCGCAGCTTGGCTCGATCGCTCCAGTCAGTTCATCAATCGAGCCTTGCCTTTTGCTAAAGCAGTAGTCTTTGTTTTGCCGCTGCTGCTGGCGATGTGCTTCATTCCAACCTCTGCGGCGTATGCTCAGAGCGCAGTTTTGACACCTCGGCAAGTCACAGAATACGCATTGACGTTAGAGAAACTAGAAGCCGACTTTTATCGTCGTGCCGTGGTTGCAGCACAGAGCGGTGGTTTGGCAAGTGCGCCTCAAATTGCTAAAGATGCGATCGTCTCCTACGGGCAAGATGAAGCTAGCCATGTTGAGAAACTCTCAGCCGTTCTCCCTTCTTTAGGCGGTGACCCAAACGCCATCACTATTCCCGCTAACCCCAACTACAAGGCAATTTTAGGGCGTGATCCTTTTGCTAATCCCGCAGATTTTCTTCTAGCAGGGCAGTACGTTGAGGATTTGGGTGTCGCAGCCTATAAAGGGCAAGTGCAAAATCTTTTAGCGGCAGGCGAAGCAGGTAAAACTGTTTTAGCAGCAGCCCTAGCAATCCACAGCGTAGAAGCTCGACATGCTGCTGGAGTTAGGTTCTTGCGACAATCTTTGCTAGGAGCAGATGTAAATCCCTGGATTTCAACGAATGCCAGCAGCACCGAAGTGATCTATAACGAGAACCGGGGCGGCTTTCCCATTCCTTTTAATTTGGATGCATTTGATGGCTTTGCGACCAGAGATGAAGTGTTGGCACTAGTCGATCCCATTCTAACCGTTGCTCAGCAGCCCACTGCAACACCTCAGCCCCAACCTACTGCAACCCCTCGACCTAGCCAGTCTACCCAGCCTATGCCTTCAAGCGGTAGTGGTTCTTCAACACCCGTAAGAGCATTGTGGTAGGTAATTAGCGATTTTTTATCGGCATGGATCGTTAGATTCAGCCCCTATTGAAATCGATTCGGCAAAGTCTGCCACTCTTCAACTAAGAAGGGTGGCACTTTTAGATCAACGGTTGATGTATTTTCTGTCGTCAGGGTCAGATATCCCTTTAATGGTTAGCGGAAATCCCAATCCCCTTGTGGGTTGGGTCGAGAGCGCGGCTGTATAGCAAAGTGGAGCAGCCAATTAGACAGGCATCCAATACAGAATATTTGTTTACTGTATTTTGCGTTTCGTAGTAAAATGTAGAGATGAAATACGCAGTCAAGGTGCGAATTTATCCGACCGATGAGCAGCAAATAGCGCTATCCAAAGCGTTCGGTTGTGCCCGTTGGTTCTGGAATAATTCGTTAGCCCTGACCAATCAGCTCTACAAAGAGACGGGTAAAGGTCTATCTCAACAAGGGATGAATGACCGCCTACCTCCCCTCAAAAAAGAGTTTGAATGGTTAGCTGAACCTTATAGCCAAGTGCTTCAGTCGGTGTCCCTGAATCTGTCTAGAGCGTTTATCAACTTCTTTGAGGGACGGGCTAAATTTCCTAACTTCAAATCGAAGCAAGGAAAGCAATCTATCCAGTATCCTCAACACGTCAAAATTACCGATGAAGGTTTGAAGCTTCCTAAGCTGGGAGTCATCAAAGCCAAGATTCATCGGGTATTAGAAGGTAGGCTCAAGACCGTTACCATTTCTCTCACCCCATCAGGCAAGTATTTTGCCTCATTGTTGTTTGATGATGATCTGCCAGAGATCGGGCAATCTAGCGAGGGCAAAGCGGTCGGGATTGATTTGGGATTGACTCACTTTGCTATCACTTCTGATGGCTCCAAATTTGACAATCCGAGGGTGCTGAGAAAACGGTCTAAGAACCTCAAGCGTAAGCAGCAAAAACTGTCTCGCAAAGTCAAGGGTTCTAATACTCGAAAGAAGGCGCGTCGAATCGTGGCGCGGGTGCATGAAAAGATTGCCAATACCCGGAAAGATTTTCTGCATAAACTTTCACGCAAAATGGTGAACGAAAACCAAGTCATCTGCGTTGAGAATTTAGCAGTCAAGAACATGGTGAAGAATCACAACTTAGCTAAGGCAATTAGTGATGTAAGTTGGGGTAAGTTCACTAAAATGCTGGAATATAAAGCAAGAGAAGATGGAAAATGTTACGTCGAAGTAGACCGATTTTTCCCCTCTTCAAAGACTTGCTCAGTCTGTCTCAATCGAGTCGGTAGCTTGCCTTTAGATGTCCGGTCGTGGCAGTGTCACAACTGCGGTACAAAGCACGACCGAGATGTGAATGCAGCGATCAATATTCGAGATGAAGGACTCAGAATATTAGCGTTAGGAACTAGCGCTACTGCCAAAGGAGGGAATGTAAGTCCAAAGGTTGGAAGGCGAAAGTCATCCGTATCTAAGGCGGTTCCCAATGAATTTGGAAGCCCCGTCCGCTTGTCGGCGGGGTAGTTCACTCTTCAATTTCTAGCTGTGCTACAACGATCGCACAAAAAATGAATGCGGCGACTATAGGCATAGGCGACTGAGAGAGATAGCTGGCAAGAATGGCGATCGCAGTGCTGATAATTGCTGCTAACCGCCACCGTTTTTCATCAACGCTCAGCCCGCGCTCCTCTTTAATCACGCTCAAAACTTTGTTTGGAATCGGCAACGGCATAACGCCATGGGGAGGAAATGCCCAGAACTCATTGCGGTTCGGCATGAATAGATCAGTCCAGCCATTTTCTGCACACCAATCTTCGATCCAAGTCAGGCAATAGTGATTCATAGTCTGTAACAGGTGGCAAAGGGAAATGACTGGGTAGATGATGGGTAATCTCTTATTTAGCAGGCTAGCAGAGGCTTCAAGGGCTGTGGGGTCAAGGAAAACAAAGTTTACTTAGAGGCAGGATTTGATTTACAAACTGATACTTTTTAAATGATTGGCGATCGCACTTACAAAGTTGAGTTTCCCGATTAGGAAGTGTTGCGCTTTAACTATCGAGTGATTCGGCTCAATCATTTGAACTGGCAGGAGTGCGCTCAATTGCAAAATCCAGTTGCTAATGCGCTGATGGCAAAGATGAAGATGAAACAGCAAGAGCGCCCCATCGTGAAGCTAGAGTGCTTGAAGCAGATGGCACGACTGCGACTAAATCCGGCTCAGACAAGGATGATATCGGGGTTTATAGATAGCTATCTGAGGCTAGAGGGGCAGGAAGAAGAGGTGTTTCAGGCTGAACTTGATAGAATTGACCCAAGTGAGAAAGAGGGCGTTATGGAAGTTGTGACGAGTTGGATGGAAAAAGGGATTGAGCAGGGGATTGAACAGGGACGGCGAGAGGAAGGGCGATCGCTGATCCTGCGTCAACTTAACCGTCGAGTCGGTTCCTTGTCACAAGTAGTTCAAGCCAAAGTAGAGGCGCTCTCGTTGGAGCAATTGGAGATACTTGGCGAAGCACTACTAGATTTTACGAGCTTGGCAGATTTAGAGAACTGGTTCGTGCAGTGAGCGATCGCGTGGAGAAGGCTGTACGATAGCACTCTCAAGCCGGAAATTATCGCAAAATTGCCTCTAAAAGCGGCTCTGCACCAAACCTAATGGCATCGGTGCAGGGCAGTCCAGTTTCGAGTTGGGCTTGTTCGATCGCCACTTCTGCGTCAGATTCGCTTAAATCAAACGTGTTGAGGGCAATTCCCACAACTTTAACAGGCGCAAATGCCCCCCCTGCGGTAGCTACGGCTTCGTAGAGTTGACCCACCTTGGACAAAGATGGAATTGCTACATAGTCAAAGTTTTGAATATGGGTTTGGGAGGCGCGATGAACCAAAATCATGTGGGTGGGCTGAGAGCCTCTAATTAGCGGCAGTGTAGCGGTTGAAGCGGGATTAATCAGTGAGCCTTGTCCCTCAATGTGCAACACATCATCATCGAATCCGTAGCGCATCATGACCTGCTCAACTGCGCCTGATGCAAAGTCAATACGCACGGCATCTAAAGGAATACCATCGTGACCCAGCATTAGCCCCGTTTGACCCGTGGCGATAAAGCGCGATCGCCAGCCTCGGCTTAAAAACGCTTTGTGAAGTTCTAAGCTCGTAGACATTTTGCCAACGCTCATATCTGTGCCTACGGTTAGCACGCGCAAACAGGGCAGCGATCGCGCTTGTCCACTGCCTACCACAAGTCCTGCGGGTTCCCGTCGCACATCCCAAATCCATTGCTGGGGCTGCAATAGCGCCTGGAGTTCCGGATCGTTAGCCATAGACGTGTGCAATCCGTTGACGATCGAAAGTCCGGCAGCAACGCCCTGTTTTACTTCTTCCAGCCAAGCGGCAGGCAATGCGCCACCAGAGGGAGCAATGCCGATCGCCAGTACAGTTGGGCAGTAGGATAATGCTTCGCTGATAGATGCCACGATCGGCACATCTCGGTTAATGCCAGTAAGTGCAGGTAAAGACTGTCCGGCACAGGCATGATCGATGACTGCCACAATTTCCATGTCGCTATAGCGCAATAGAGAAAGTCCCGTTTTTCCTTTTGAAGATTGAGTTCCTTCGTGGAGCAAAATGGCGATGCGATCGGTGGAAGTCAGCATAGGTGAGTGGGAATAAGTCTGGGGATTGCAACTATGATTATTATGAGCGTGAACTAGAGGCTCTTGCATCCATTGAGCTAAGGAGATACTTAGCTAAGGAGATACTTAGATGACAGCATCTCGAACTAATAAAGCTCAAGTCCTTGCCCTATATAGCCAGGACTTTTGTTTATGGGCTGAGCAAACTGCACGGCTTTTGCAATCCCGGCGATACTCAGAGATCGACCTGGAGAATTTAATTGATGAAGTGGAAGACATGAGCCGCAGTGAGAAACGAGCGCTACTGAGCAATGCTCGTGTGGTGTTGATGCATTTACTAAAGTGTAAGTATCAACCTGAAAAGCATTCAAATAGTTGGCTTGGCTCAATTCGAGAGCATCGAACTAGATTACAAGATGCATTTAAAAATAGTCCGAGCTTGCGGGGCTATTTCCAAGAAACATTTGATGAGTGCTACCAAAATGCTCGGAAGCAAGCCGCAGATGAAACAGCATTACCGCTTGATACTTTTCCTCAAAAATCACCCTTTACCCCTGATGAGTGTCTCAACGAGGACTTTTTACCTGGAAGATTTTCCTGATTAAGCGGCTAGTCCAACTCCCAGACCTGGTAAATCGGTGGGAACTAAGCATCCGTCCTGCATCATCGCTCCGGTAAACGGATCGTCGATGAGGTTGAGATGACTGTCCAGATCAAGGTGATCGGCGAAAGGGGCAATGTGGGCGGCAGCAGTGTTGGAGAGGATGCTGTCTGAGTAGCAGCCCAACATAATTTGTAAGCCGTGAGCTTGGGCAGTGTGTACCATTCGTAAGGCTTCCGTAAGTCCGCCAGACTTCATGAGTTTGATGTTGATGCCGTGGACGCGATCGCTCAAACCAGGAATATCTGAGCTAGTAAAACAACTCTCATCGACAAAGATGGGCAAAGGCGATTGGCGGTAGAGAGTCGGTAAATCCTGTTCTTGTCCAGTGGGCAAAGGCTGTTCGATATAAGTAACGCCTTGGCCGGCAAGCCAGCTAGAGAGGGCGATCGCCTCTTCCAAATTCCAGCCGCCATTTGCATCAATGCTGAGCTTTGCATCGGCGGGCGCAACTTCTTTAACTGCCAACAGCATGGCTTGATCGGCTGCTGTTCCGGCTGGGCTGCCTAGCTTCACCTTAACGGCTTTGACAGATGTGACCTGTAGCCAGTCGAGCATTCGCTGCTGGGCTGCTGCGGGAGAACTGATGCCAATGGTAACGGAGGTGGGGACGATGCGCGATCGATCGAGTCCCCAAAGCTGCCAGAGGGGAAGCCCAACTCGTTTGCCCAGCCAGTCGTGGAGGGCAAGGTCAATGGCAGTGCAGGCGGCAGAGGGCAGGCTGAGACGGCGGCAAATTTGGGCGATCGCTTGTTGATCGAAGGGAGAGAAGGGCTGTAGATGGGGAACTGCGGCTTGGAGTTTTGCGACAATGATTTCAGGCGTTTGGAGCTGCTTGCCAATGGAAAAGGGGGAGGCTTCGCCCCAGCCTTCAATGCCATCGTGCTGGATGCGAACCCAAACGTTGGTGGTCGTGGTCGTGGTGCCTCGACTAATAGTGAGCGGGAAGCGTTTATTGACCGTGAAGGTTTGGATTTGGATTTGCATGGTGTTAAAGCAGGCAGACACGTTCGAGCAGGCAGATATATTCGAGCAGGCAGAATATCTAAGCAAGCAGAATGGGGGATCAGGCATGATACTATCTGCTTTAAATTAACTAATCGCCTAGTTAACTAATAACCAACAAATTTTTTAGCGACTGTTCGATTCGTCACGCATAATCATGACACAGACTATACTGCCTCCAGCTTCATCCATGCCTCAACCCAGTAGACCGTTGGTATCGGTCGTGATGCCTTGTTTGAATGAGGAAGAGGCGATCGGGATTTGTATTGAAAAGATTCAGCGGACTTTTGCGACGGCGGGTATTAATGGCGAGATTGTGGTCTGTGATAATGGCTCAACCGATGATACGGTGGCGATCGCGGAGCGGATGGGGGCGCGGGTGGTGCATCAACCCATGCGGGGCTATGGCAATGCTTATATTAAAGGGTTTGCCAGTGCCAGAGGCAAGTATTTAATTATGGGCGATGCTGATGATACCTACGACTTTACGCTGATACCCAAGTTTTTAGAGTATTTAGGCGATCGAGGCTACGATTTTGTCACAGGCAGCCGTTATCTAGAAGGAGGTCATCAAAAGATTCCTTTGCTGCACCGTTTGGTCGGGAATCCGGCGCTAACAGCACTCCTTAACTTTTTATTTAGTACGCCTTATACTGACGTTTACTGCGGTTTTCGGGGCTTTAGCCAGACCGCTTACGATCGCATTCAACCCGTCAGCTCTGGCATGGAATTTAACTTAGAGCTAGCGATTAATGCTGGACTAGCAGGGCTAAAAATTGCTGAGATCCCGATCGTTCTGCAACCTCGCCTGGGTGAATCTAAACTCCGCACTTTTTCCGATGGCTGGCGCAGTTTACGAATGATGATGATTTACTGCCCCAACAAAGTATTTCTGTTGCCAGGGTCAGTGCTATTAATCATTGGGATGCTGACGCATTTAGTAGTGCTGCTAGGATTTGCTCAATATGAAGGTCGTCCGCTGGGCGTGGTGACAGGCATTTTTGCAACCATTTTTAGCGTGGTAGGGTTTGAAGTGCTAAGTTTGGGAGTGCATACCAAGACCTATTCCTGGAGCCGTCGGTTTGATAAAGATAATCGGCTTTTGCGGAAATTCTATCGATTTTTCAACCTGGAGACAGGGCTGCTGCTGGGGAGTACGTTGATTTTTATCGGTGGGTCAATTTTGGCAACACTGCTAACCCAGTGGGTTCGATCAAATTTGATGCCGTTGCCCCATCCTGAATGGGCTTCTTTTGCGGCGACGCTGTTAATTATGGGGTTTGGTACTGTGTTTTCAGCGCTATTTATTTCGGCAATGTCTATGAAGCGAATTGAAGGCTATGAGCAAGAAAGGTAAGTCGAGTCAATCTGGACAAAGCCTTTACGTTCAGCCAAATTTAGGAGGAGTCATTAGCAAGGTTTCTTGGTACGTTCGCCGAGAAATGTTTGCATCGTTAACGCGATTCTCGCCGCCTACGCCCGAAATGACAGTGTTAGATGTAGGCGTTACTTCCGACTTGCGAGAAGACTCAAATTTTTTTGAAAAACTTTATCCCTATCCTCAAAATATTACTGCCGTCGGCGTTGAAGATGCGGCGTTTCTAGAGCAAGAATTTCCAGGATTAACCTACGTTCAAGCCGATGGATTGAGCTTACCATTTGCCGATAAAAGCTTTGATTTAGTCGTTAGCTTTGCCGTCATCGAACATGTGGGCAGCCGGAAACAACAAGCTGCTTTTGTGCAAGAGCTGCTGCGGGTAGGCAAAACCTGCTGCATCACCACGCCTAACCGCTGGTATCCTATAGAATTTCATAGCATTCTACCGCTGGTGCATTGGTTGCCGCCTCACTGGTTTCGACGCATTCTCAAACTTTTAGGCAAGAGGTTCTGGGCTGAAGAAAAAAACTTAAATATTCTCTTTGAACAAGAGGTGCTGGAAATGATCCCGACTCATTTACAGGTCTACAAAAAACACTTTAAGCTCCTGGGTTGGGTCTCTAATCTGATGTTCTATGTCGTGGATCAGGAATCAACTCATGAAAGAACTACTAACCAAAATTAAAACCCTGATTCAAAAAAGACCTCAAGCGTGGATGAGTCTGCTAATTTTTTGCACCTGTGTATTTGTCTACCTCGCCAATGGAGAAGCAATTAGTTCTACCGATAATTTTCCTAGCTCTCTATTAGCGTTTAATTGGCTAGACAATCGCAGCCTTAATTTTGACATCCTTCGAGATGGCAATATGTACCAAGTTGATAGCAAAAATGGAGCAAATGGTATTTCTTACTTTTTGGTAGAATCTGCCAATGGTCATTTGACTTCGACTTACCCGATTGGCAATGTTATTTTGACGTTTCCAATTTATTTTCTATTTTTTATCGGCATTAAAGTTGCTGAGTTTTACCAAAATTTTGTTTTAGGAAATTCGGTCGATTTTTTAAGACTGGCTGATCCAAGTTTTGGAGGACCTTTAGAAAACTATCAAAAGCTTGCTGCTGTGGGGGTTGCGTCTTTCTCGACGGTAATCTTTTATCTGGCAAATCGACTAAAATTTAATGGAGCGATCGCCCTCCTCTCGACATTCATTTTTGCGTTTGCCACCTCAACCTGGATGACGGGTTCCCAGGGTTTATGGCAGCACGGTAGTTCCAACTTGGCGGTATTGTGTATTATCTTTTGTTTGTTAAAAGCGAATCGTACCCAAGGTAAAAACCGTAAGATCTTGTTGGTTCTGACTGGAATTTTTTGTGGCTTATTACCCGGTATTCGATCGACGAGCTTACTGTATAGTGTGGCGGCGATCGCCTATGCCTTTTTCGTGTACCGTAAAGAAGCATTATATCTATTAATTGGTCTTCCCTCTGCCCTGCTCAGCGCCAGTTGGAACATTTACTATTTCGGCTTTAGCCTTAGCAAATTAGTGGTTGGCGGATATTCCAGATTTTCCGCTAAAGACGTTTCATTTGCCAGCTCTTACTACAAGTTAACCGTAGAGCAATTTCTTGAGGGTTTTTGGGGACTGCTGATCAGTCCTAGCCGAGGCATTTTGGTATTTACTCCGGTTTCACTATTGGCAATTCCAGGCGCGTGGCAAGTGTGGAAATGGCGATCTGGGAAAGATGAAAAATTATTTTTATGCCTGACTGTGGCAGCCGTTGGAATTTTTCTGCAATATTGCTTCTTCAAGGTGTGGACAGGTGGGGCTTGTTATGGTCCAAGATATTTGACTGATATTTTACCTATCGTTTGTTTTTTAATCAGCTATTGCTTGGCAGGCTGGGTTGAAAAGTGGAATCAGGGCAAGCATAAACTTTCCAGTTTAACGCTGGCAATTTTGACTTTATTGATTGCAGTTTCTACGTTTACTCAAACTGTGGGAGCTTTTGGATCAACTAATTGGGATGGCATTCCTCAACCAACTCAAGAGCGAATCTGGCGGTTGCATGATAGTCAAATTGAACGCCACGCCAGGCACGTTTTTTATAAGGCGTTTAACCCTATGGGCGATCGCGATCGTTATCTCAAGCACTGGAACGGGATCATTGAATCGGTTCACAAACGCAATGCTAAACCGCTGAAAGATGTATTAGAGGTAACGCCCTCTCGGATGATGAGTTTAACCGCTCAGGTGAAGAATACTGGACAGGTGCCTTGGATTGGCTATGAAACCGGACTAACCCGAGGACGCACACAGATGGGGATAGAGTTTTTTGACTTGAAGAACCCATCTGCGAGCATTAAAGCAGGTTCGCGCAACCGCCTTTATATTTCTGGAACGCCTCAGCCTGGAGAAACGGTGACAGCCAGTGGGCGGGTTGATTTTCCAAAAAAGCCGGGAAACTATAAGTTGGTGCTGGAGTTGGGCGTGGGGGGAATTAAGAAGCCTGCGAATATACCGAAACCGACTTACACAGTCAACGTGCGGGTAGTGCCAAAGCCTTAGTAGAATGATTCATGATCGCAGGAGTGTAGCTTAAATCATATTGCAATTGCTAAGGTGAATCAATTTATGATCTTTAACAGGGCACGCCTGGAACAAATTCAGCGGTTTGCTGTTACAGCCGCCCAAATGACCCAGATTGAAGCGCGGGTATTCGCGGCGGGAATGCCTGTGGCGGCTCTGATGGAGAAAGTTGCTGGGCTAATTGCTCAGCGAGTGCAAGAGCTTTATCCTCCTCCCCAGAAGGTGGGAGTTTTGGTTGGGTCGGGACATAACGGTGGAGATGCTTGGGTTGTGGCGCGGGAATTACACCTAAGTGGATATGAGGTTTTGGTTTACTGCCCGTTGAATAACCTGAAGGAATTGACCGCCAACCATGCTCAGTATGGGATGAGTTTGGGTATTCCCCAAGTGAAGCAGATCAACTTGTTAGATGATTGTGATTTACTAATCGATGGGTTGTTTGGTTTTGGTCTAAATCGTCAGGTAGAAGGCGTATTAGCAGAAGCGATCGCCCATCTCAATTCTCTGCCTTGTCCCATTCTCAGCATCGATCTTCCTTCTGGTATTCATACTGATACTGGAGCCGTTCTTGGCACTGCCATCCGAGCGACTCGCACATTTTGTCTGGGATTGTGGAAGCGAGCATTCTTACAAGATGCTGCTTTAGCGTACATGGGTAAGGTTGAGCTGATTGATTTTGGCTTACCCTTGAGTGATATTATCGCCGTGTTAGGAGAATCCCCTGAAGTGCAGCGGATTACTTCAGAATGGGCGATCGCCCATCTACCGCTGCATCGCCCCGCTACGACTCACAAATATGAGCAAGGTCACCTGCTGCTAGTCTGTGGCTCTCGTCAATACTTGGGTGCAGCCATCCTTGCAGGCTCTGCCGCCCGCGCTAGTGGAGTGGGAATGCTGTCGATCGCGGTTCCGGAATCGTTGCGGCTATTGTTGGTGAGCCAGATCCCAGATGCATTGGTAATCGGGTGCGAAGAAGGGGCAGAGGGAGAAATTGCTCGATTGCCAGATGGGATAGATCTAGAACGGCATGATGCGATCGCCTGTGGCTGTGGTTTATCTCAGCAAGCGCGTTTTGTGGTACAACAAGTTTTAGCGAGTCATCGCCCCTTAATTTTGGATGCAGATGGGTTAAATATTTTGGCGAGTCTGGGCACCTCTCTTACAGAACGGCAAGCGCCGACTATTTTAACGCCTCATCCGGGTGAGTTTAAGCGACTGTTTCCAGGTTTACTAAAGGGCGATCGCATCTTGGCAGTGCAGCAAGCAGCGCGGCAAAGTGGGGCAGTAGTGTTGTTGAAAGGAGCCAGGACGGCGATCGCCAATCCAAGTGGAGCGGTCTGGATTATATCGGAAAGTACACCCGCTTTGGCACGAGGTGGGAGCGGTGATGTCCTAACTGGAATGATGGGAGGATTACTAGCTCAAGGAACGAAGCGTGGAACGGATGTAGGAGCGATCGTGAGCAGTGCAGCCTGGTGGCACTCCCAAGCTGGAATTGCTGCCAGCCAAGCGCGAACAGACTTAGGGGTGGATGCTTCAACGCTGGTTGAGTTTTTAATTCCAACTCTGAAAACTCTATTTATTTCTCAGATAAAGGCATAGTTGAAGAGTTGTTGGCGTTGCTGAATAAAGGGAGCAATACCAAAACTCGCCCTCACCCTAGCCCTCTCCCGAAAGGAGAGGGAACAAGAGATCTAGCTCCCTTCTCCATCAGGAGAAGGGTTAGGGATGAGGGTCAATCAGACTTGTATTCAGCAATGCCGAATCGTTTTATTAGTATTACTTTGCTTCGTTAATTACAATTTTTCCATCCTCTCCAATGAGGATTGGCGTGACCGAAAAATCGCTTTCAACTAAGTTTCGCACCATGCTAACGCTAGTAAATTCGTTATCAATGTACGGTACGCCGTTTGCATCCAGGCTGACTGGAATTATTTTACCGGAAACAAACCTACCTTCGTTATTCATCTCGACTTGCAAAATCATTGATTTTCCTAGAGCACCTTCACTGGATAGCGTGCGATAGCCGACAAAGTTGCCCAAAGAGTAGGCGATCAGTCGGCTTTTGTAAAGTTCTAGCGATCGCAGCACATGGGGACCATGCCCCAAAACCAAGCTAGCTCCCTGGTCAATCATGGCATGGGCAAAGCGAACTGAATTCCCCCGATCTTCACCAAAAAATGGTTCTGACTGATCATAAGTGTGTGTGGCATCAGTGCCTTCTGCTCCCTGATGAACCGAAATAACAATGATCTTCGTCTGCTGTTTTGCCTGATCGACTAAGGCTTTCGCGGCTTCTAGATTAGCCATAGAGTTGTGGTCGGGCAAATAGCTAAAGCCAATAAAGGCGATCGTCATGCCCTTGACCTTAAGATAGGAAATCTGTCCTTTCTGCCCGATCGCTTTCATCCCTGACTGCTCAATGTTGGCAACAGTATCAGCAAAGCCCTGGTCAGAAAAATCAAATGAGTGATTGTTCGCCACACTGAGGACATTAAAGCCCGTCTCTTTGAGCACATTGGCAAATGCAGGCGGCGTGCGAAAGGCAAACGTCATGCCCTGACTGATATCTTTTGCCACATAGGGGTAGTCGGTCAGCGTGCTTTCAAAGTTACCAAACAGAATATCCGCGCCACCTAAGAAGCCTTTGACATCAGCAAATAGAGATTGCCCGCCGTCTTCAGGCAGGCGATCGCTGGGAAAGTTCGTCCCTGGCACAATATCGCCGACTGCCTTAATCGAAATAACTGGCTCTGTTGCTTTGGGTATTGGGGAGTTTGCCGCAATTGGCGAGTTCACCGTAATTGGCGAAACGGCGGGGCTATTGAGCGCTAAAGGCTCAGGACTATTGGAAGGTGCCGGATCGGGAGGCAGGGCTACTTTGGTAGATGTGGTTTTGGCGGCAACTTTGCTTTGACCTTGAGAAAAATAGCTCCAGCCTATTACTGCTGCAAGACTGGCGATCATTATTGGTGGCAAAAGCAACGCAATTTTAGGATAGCGGGATAAGAATTTAGGAGAACGAAGGAATGGCGATCGCTTGCTAACCCTAAATTCATGAGGCTGATTGCTTTTCAACAAGGGCGGCTTCTCCACCAACAACGCTTGTGCCCTATCCCCTAATACAAATTGCTGCGTCCAGACGGCATCTTGTCCTTGCTGTCCATAAACCCGCAGCGATCGAATGGCGGGTGAGCCTAAGCCTAGCAGAGCAGCATAGACAACCTGAGCGAGTTGTCGATCGGGTAAATGCGACGACTCTAGAAACACTTGTAAATCGCCGTTTTGTTGCAGCACTTTTACTCGCACTGCTTTATTCAGCATTGCTTTTTGAATTAATTGGGCGATCGCTCCTGCATCTCCTATCCGCGCCAGTCTAACATCCTGATCTTCCACAGACAATTACTCCGCAAATAGAATAAGTGCCTCTAATAATAGAACCTTAGAGAGAATAGCGGCAGATATAGCATAGGAATTTTTTAATATCTAATTTTTTAATATCTAAAAGGCACCCCATTTGTATCAAGGGGTCAACATCAAGGCGTTAACCGCACATTCCGACTTGCCGTTCTCGCCAAAATATCTTCAATTTGATCAACTGTTAAACTTGGATTAGCACTTAGCATTAAAGCCACAACCCCTGCTACATGAGGCGTTGCCATCGAAGTTCCACTCAAGAATCCATACCCTCCATCCGGCAAAGTAGAACGCACTGACACACCGGGAGCTACCAAAAAATTAGACCGCTGCTCCCCCGCCGGATTAGAATCCTCAAACAAAAATCGTCCATCATCCACAGCCCCCACTGCAATTCCCAAGTCTCGCACCGCCGCGAACCGAGCCGGATTTCCAGGTTTTAACGCTCCTCCACTCTGTCGCTCATTCCCCGCCGCGATCACCACTGTTACCGCCGATCGCTTTGCTAATTGCAACGCCTCAACCAACTCAGGTGCAAGCGATGATCCTTCGCCCCCCAAACTCATATTAATCACTTTCGCTCCATTGCTAACGGCATATTGAACGCCCTTTGCAATGTCGATGTCAGATCCTCCCTCATCACCTAACACCTTAATCGGCATAATCTTTGCATTAAACGCTACGCCCTTCACTTCATCTCCATTAGCCGCCGCAATTCCTGCTACATGCGTTCCATGCCCGTCTAAAGAGCGATCGCTTGGATCGTTATTATTATCAACAAAATTCCATCCTAAACTATCATCAATAAAACCATTGCCATCATCATCAATACCGTTATTAGCAATTTCGCGCGCGTTCCTCCAAATGTTGTTTTGCAAAGCCGGATGATTATAATCCACACCGTCATCAATGATGGCGATCGTCACGCCCTGCCCTGTAAATCCCTGTGCCCAAACTTCAGGCGCTTGCACCACGTCTAACCGAGTTAATGTTCCTCCCAAGTTTGCCGCATCAGCAAAAGTGGGTTGGGCAATCGCCTGTGACACTGCCGCCGCCGCATTCACCAATCCAGAGCCATAGAAAAAATTAAAATCGGCAGCAGGCTGCGCCTTCACAAACCGAAATTTAATTTGATAGTCTCCCGACTCACGCGCCGATAAACTGCTTACCTTAATAGAGTACTTAGCCCGACGCTGCACTGTAAAAGTGAGTCGAGAATTAGTATTAAAAGCAATAGATTCAGGATCAGTAGACCCAGTATTATCGCCATATAGAATCGATCGCCGAGTGCGAGCATTTACCAGCTTAAGCACCGGATTAAACTGTCGAGAAGTGACCGTCACCTCCACCCGCTGTCCTGGCTTTAATTGCTTTAACGTAAAATTATCAGCATAGGAATTCCGAGCATTAGGATCAAACGCAGATTGATCGGCGCTAGGGTCAAACCCGTCGCTGCTTTCCAGTTTGCCCTTAAGCCGCTGTTGCAATCCGCCAGCAGCGCGAACAGGGCTGCTAGATTTGGCGATCGCCCATCCCACAATTCGCTGATTGCCAAACTCTCGATTAGCAATTAGCAGATGGCGATCGGCAGACATCCGTATTGAGGGCTTTAATGGAGGAAATGAACTCGTTATACTCATAGACTCAACCTAAACAGACTCAACCTAAACAGACTCAACCTAAACGATTTTAATAAAGCCCTATCTATAGCGATCGCCCTCATTGCATGGGTTGCGATCGCCCATTCTACTCTAGTTTAATCAACTTCTATAGCAATCCTATTTGATTTATGCGGAAGCCTATAGGGTGCATGAAACGAAGTGGAATGCACCATTACTAAAGATTTGGTGTACTCTGCTTCGCTCCATACAGTCTACTAAAGTCTCGCCAACGATTTAGGATTGCTATA
>JBBRCV010000093.1:0-19841 GCA_038204505.1 Elainellales cyanobacterium | reverse complement strand
AGCTACTCGGCTCAACCTCAAATTGGTCGGATTCGAGTGGAAGGTCCTGTTACAGTGACCGCTGGAATGTTTGATTTGCCCACGGAAGTGGAGGCAATTAATACTGACCAGTACATTGCGACTCTAGCAGCAGGCGCGACTTTAGAGATGGAGTTCCGTATCGAGAAGGGTGTAGGCTATCGAGCGATCGATCGCAACCGTGATGATGCAGGTGCACTGGATTTTCTGCAAATTGATGCAGTGTTCATGCCTGTTCGTAAGGTGAATTACATCATTGAGGACGGTCGGGTGGGCAACTCGGTTGAGAAAGATCGGTTGGTCATGGAAATCTGGACGAATGGCAGTTTGACCCCTCAAGAATCACTCAGTCAGGCAGCGAATATCTTGGTGGATCTATTTAATCCTCTTAAAGAAATCGACTTCCGGCAGATTGACATTGAGGATGATGGTGAAATTGATCCCAATAACCAAATTCCTATCGAAGAGCTACAGCTTTCCGTCCGAGCATACAACTGCCTGAAGCGGGCGCAGATTAATTCTGTCGCAGACCTATTGGATTACACCCAAGAGGATCTGCTTGAAATTAAGAATTTTGGAGCAAAGTCGGCTGAAGAAGTCATTCAAGCGCTCCAAGATCGGCTGGGCATTACTTTGCCCCACGATAAAGCTTCTCGTCCTACGTAGGGCAGGAATGTTGCAGGGTAGCCTGTATTTCACTGTTAACCTCTAGTTTCTAATTGCTATGCGTCACCGTTGTCGCGTTGCGATGTTGGGGAAACCCGCTGACCAACGCAAGGCGCTTTTAAGAGCGCTTACTACTGAACTAATTCGTCACGGACGGATCACCACCACTAAAATCCGCGCTAAAGCGGTGCAAGCGGAGGCTGATCGAATGGTCACATTGGCGAAAGATGGATCGCTTGCAGCTCGTCGTCGAGCTATGGGCTACATTTACGATAAACAGTTGGTTCATGCCTTGTTTGAAGGAGCACAAGAGCGCTATGGTGCCCGTCAGGGTGGCTATACTCGCGTTCTACGCACCATTAACCGCCGGGGTGATAATGCTGAAATGGCAATTATTGAACTAACCTGATTGCCTCATGTCAGCAAAGCCGTTTCAATCCATGGACTGTTTAAAGACTGAAGATTCTTCGACACTTAAACAGCAGAGAGTTGCTCTAGTCATTCAGTACTTGGGCACTCATTTTCATGGTTGGCAGCGGCAACCCCAGCACCGCAGCGTTCAAGAAGAAATCGAAGCTGCGCTCCAGTCTGTTCTTCAATGTCCTGTTACGTTGCACGGTGCGGGTAGAACAGATTCTGGAGTTCATGCTGCTGCCCAAGTGGCACATTTCGATGTGACAACGTTGATCCCTGCTCATCGCTGGGTCGATATTTTGAATGGTCGGTTGTCTTCAGATATCGTTATTCGGGCATCGGCAGCAGTGGAAAGCACCTGGCATGCTCGGTTTTCAGCGCTTTGGCGGCGTTATCGGTATACGATCTATACAGAAGCGCGTCCTAATCTGTTTGTCCGACCTTTTACTTGGCATTATTACCATGCTCCGCTGGATGAGTTGCTGATTCAAGCTGCTTTAGCTCCGCTCCTGGGTCGTCATCATTTGGCGGCATTTCATCGGGCTGGTTCGAGCCGTCCCCACTCCTGGGTGGACGTTCAGGCAGCGGAATGCACAAGGCAAGGGTCAGTGGTGCAAATCGAGATTCAGGCAAGTGGCTTTTTATACGGAATGATGCGCTTGCTAGTAGGAATGTTGGTGGAAGTAGGGCAGGGGTTGCGATCGCCTGCACAATTTACCGAAATCTGGACAGAGCAGCGGCGGGACTTGGTGAAATATGCTGCACCACCTCAAGGTCTTTGTCTTCTGCGGGTCGGATACCCTAATTTTCCTTTCCCGCCTGATCTATGGTTTGATAGCCAGCCTCGATTTGTTTTTCCGCCCCTGAGTGAACGTGCTTATTGTCTTGGGTAAACCTACTGCCTCGGACGAATCTGACCCTAAGTTTTTGAATGTGTTTACAAGGATATTGAAGCGCCATGAACAAGACCTATCTCCCTTCCCAGGAGTCGATTGAGCGAAATTGGTATGTTGTCGATGCTAGTCAGCAGCGGCTTGGACGACTCGCTAGCGAAGTTGCCACTATTTTGCGGGGAAAAAATAAGCCCACCTTTACACCACACCTTGATACAGGTGATTTTGTCGTCGTGATTAATGCCGAGAAAGTTGAAGTGACTGGGAAGAAGCGTTCTCAGAAGCTTTATCGTCGCCACTCTGGTCGTCCTGGTGGGATGAAGACTGAAACCTTTGAAAAGCTGCAAGCCCGCATCCCTGAGCGGATTATTGAACAGGCCATTAAAGGAATGCTGCCCAAGAACACCTTGGGTCGCCAATTGTTCACTAAGCTTAAGGTTTACGCAGGCGGTGAGCATCCCCATCAAGCTCAATCGCCTCAAGTATTGGTAATTAATACGCTTCCCGGAGGGAAAGACTAATGCAAGCGACTGATAAAAGCGATCGCGTTGTTTACCTGGGCACTGGTCGTCGGAAGACATCGGTTGCTCGGGTACGCCTCGTTCCAGGTTCGGGTCAACTGATCATCAACAAGAAACCAGGCGATCTATACCTTCAATTCAATCATGGTTATCTGGCGGCGGCGAAAGCTCCTCTAGAAACTCTAGGCTTGGAAGGCGAGTATGACATTTTGGTTAACGTCCATGGTGGTGGTTTAACTGGGCAAGCAGATTCTATTAAGTTGGGCGTGGCACGAGCACTTTGCCAACTTGATCCCGACAACCGCAAGCCCCTAAAAGTTGAGGGCTATCTTACCCGTGATCCACGGGCAAAGGAACGGAAGAAGTACGGTTTGCATAAAGCCCGTAAAGCTCCTCAGTACTCCAAGCGTTAATTGAGGGAGGCGGGTTATTGCCTCACCTCTTTGAAAAAATTTCGATAGAATTGTAAAGGCATTACAGGCAAAATCATGGCTAAAGATATTCATCCTAAATGGTATCCTGACGCAAAAGTTTACTGCAACGGTGAGGTCGTGATGACCGTAGGTTCTACCCGACCCGAACTGCACGTTGATGTATGGTCAGGTAATCATCCCTTCTACACAGGTACTCAGAAGATTATTGACACCGAAGGTCGTGTTGAGCGCTTCCTCCGCAAGTACGGTATGACAGATGCTTCGCAGGCTGCACCCGATCAGAAGTAGCGGTCACTGCTGAATAAACCTGCGGCGGTTAGCTCGATGACTAAAATCAGGGCTAGCCGCTATTTGTTGTAAATCGGAGACTAGCTCCCCAAACTTCTTGATCTTGAGGCAATTCCCATGGCTGAATCTTATCTAATCGCCAAACTCAATTCTGTTGAGCAAACCTTCAACGAACTCACCCGCCGCATGGGCGATCCTGACGTGGCGCGCGATCCGACTGAGTTCCAGAGAATTGCCCGTGCTCGCGCATCGCTAGAAGAAACCGTCAACACTTACGATGAGTGGCGGAATACCCAAGCGGGTTGGGAAGAAGCCAGGTTGATTGTAAAAGAATCTGGGAGTGATGCCGAGCTGCGAGAAATGGCAGCGTTAGAAGCGGAAGAACTGGCTGCCCAGATAGAAAGTCTGGAACGAAAACTGAAGGTACTGCTGCTTCCTACCGACCCGAATGATGACAAGAACATCATGTTAGAAATTCGGGCAGGAACGGGCGGCGATGAAGCCAGCATTTGGGCGGGCGACCTGGTACGACTCTATTCTCGATATGCTGAGGGGCAGGGTTGGCGCGTTAAGTTAGTGAGCGAGTCTTTGGCTGAGGCGGGTGGCTTTAAGGAAGCCATCTTGGAAGTCCAGGGCAACATGGTTTACAGCAAGCTTAAGTTTGAAGCGGGTGTTCACCGAGTGCAGCGAGTGCCAGTGACTGAGGCAGGTGGACGCATCCATACTTCAACGGCAACGGTGGCGATCATGCCGGAAGTCGATGATGTGGAAGTGGTGATTGACCCAAAAGACATTGAACTAACGACGGCGCGATCGGGCGGTGCGGGTGGTCAGAACGTCAACAAGGTTGAGACTGCCGTTGATTTGATGCACAAGCCGACGGGGATTCGGATCTTTTGTACAGAGGAGCGATCGCAGCTTCAAAACCGCGAACGGGCGATGCAAATTTTGCGGGCTAAGCTGTACGAGATTAAGCTGCGGGAGCAACAGGCAGAGGTGACTTCGATGCGGCGATCGCAAGTAGGCACGGGTTCACGCTCAGAAAAAATTCGCACCTACAACTATAAAGATAACCGCGTCACCGATCATCGGCTCGGTCAAAACTTTACCCTGAATCCGGTGCTGGAAGGCGAAGTGGAAGATCTGATCCAATCTTGCATTACCCAAGATCAGCAGGAGCGATTAGAAGAGCTAGCTTCTGAAGCTTCGACTGCAACGTCGATTTAACGGTGTAGTTGTGCGGCGGCAGTGTTGGGCTGTGACTGTTAGCTCAAACTACAAACCCAGCCAACCTCGCAAAGATTGCTCAAGTTGGTCGGCATCAACCTTAACCAACTGACCTATCACTTTAATCACCAAACTTTCATGCACTGTATACACGCCTCTTTTGACTACGGTAGCTACGTTCAATCCGGCTGCTGCCCACTCAGACAATACAAACTCCCCTGCCAATAATGAACCTGTTTTGCTTGTCAAAGGAGTAATGAGAAGATCTTGAGAGAAGTGCGATGTACTCACACCTACGGCAGGTCTTACCTTTGAACTTGACAAATCTGAGAAAGGATAGCGCACCAGTATGACATCATGCCTGGAGTAGCTGGGCATATACATCATCCTCAGCATTGTTCCAAACTGCATCAAGCGATGTTTGACTTGCCTGTAGCCAAAACTCAGCCTCATCCTCAGATAAAACTGTAACCAGCACCCTTCCCCCTTCTGGTAGGTCTGCTGACTCCAGTAGCTCAATCTTTCCCTGCCGTACTGTAGCCCAAAGCGTTTTAAGCATATCCGTTGCCTGAAACTATGCCTCGATCTTATGCCCTAACTGTTGTTTGTGCGATCGCCCCAGACTACATCCGCAATTCCTACAGCCTCTTAATTTTAACCAATGCTCAAATAGATTATGCTTTTCAGACCTTTGTCAGGCTCAGGGACTATGTTAGACCGTACCTCATCGCTCGCTTCTACCTAGGATCACAGGGATTCAATTTTAACAGTACCACCCTCAATCGTATCAACCTGCAACCGATAACCGTAGAGTAGTGCCATCCCTAGCAAAGGTTCTGTTTCTGATTCTGCAACATAAATTTCTTGATATTGCCCATCCCAAATCACCGTTGCAGTACATAAATCGAATAGAGTTTCGCTGCCATCGCCCAAGGTCACAATATCAGAAGCACTCCAAGGCAAATCTAGGGTAGCGATGATCGCAGATGGCAAAGATAGAAACCCACTGAAGCCTGTATCAATCACAGTATCGATCGCTTGCAGTTGTCGATTCGAGTTACCAACCACAACAGTAAGCGTTGCTTCACGACGTAAATTCACAACTCCATGCATCATGGATTTTGCTTCAGACTCCGTGCCCCAAAATGATCAACGGCGCGATGTCCGATCCGAATCACCCAAGGCTGAGCATCGGGATGTCGCTCAAATAGTCGATTAGTTGCAGGTACGACATTTTCGTCAACCTCAAAATCTCCAGTTTCAATATCGATCGCCACAATTTTGCCCTCATTTCCCGCCTCGACCTGCTGCCGAATACCAGACTCATAGAGTTCTTGCCCACGTCGAGCTAACTCTTCTTTGCTGTAGCGTCGTTGGCGAACTGCCATAGATTTGACCTCGTTTCAACCGTGCCCCTTTATTTTAATCAGGGCAATCAGCTTTATCGTATGTCGATAAGCACGCATCTACCAAAGAGTTTTGGCAATTATCGGATGCTTTTAGGGAGCAACAGGCAGAAGTAACTTTGATGCGGCGATCGCAAGTAGGTACGGGTTCACGCTCAGAAAAAATTCGAATCATCAGTTAATTCTGACTTCATAGTTCATCAAAACCTATTTCCCTAGTCTTACCATTCATGGAATTACTGAGAGCTTTTACCGCAAGCTCATCTAACTTCATCTCTTGAGGGTGAGATAATAATTGCTGCCACTTTATTTCATTTTCAACATCTTCGATTAGCTGCTCTGCAAGTTCGTTCTGCAAATAATCTGGTAAATTTTGCGCTTTTCTAAAAGCTTCTGTCAGTAGATTAGTCATATATTTGAGTGAGTTTTCCTGACTAAAATAGCATTTTAGATTTACTTTGAATTGTTAGACCGCACTACTTTTGCGTAGTTCAACATACCCATTTTCAGACACCTGAATCGTTAGCTGATAACCTTCCATTAATGACATCCCTACGAGTGGATCTGAATCAGCTTCGTCTACTGGAATCGTCAGCAACGCTCCATCCCAGATTACAACAACCTCGTAAACATTAAAAACACACTCACTACCATCGCCAAGAATAGCTCGTCCTCGTCTTTTCCATCTCAAGTTCAACTCAGCGATCAAATCAGGAGGTAGAGAAAGCCATCCATTAAATCCTGTGTCTACGATCGCATCTTGCGTAAAAACCTCGCCATCAGGACGACGAATCGACAATGAAATGATGGGTTCAAAATCTGCATTAACGGTTCCGGTGATCATGCAGTTCTGCGAGTCCGCCCACCAAATCTACGAACGTGACGAGAACCGATACGGACAATCCAGATCTGAGCATCGGGATAATGGGCTTCGAGGCGATCGCAAGCCGCAATTTCACTGGAATCAACTTCAAAAGCTCCAGTTTCAATATCGATCGCCACAATCTTGCTATGATTGCCTTCCTCAACTTGTTGACGCACCTGGGATTCATAAATCTCATCGCCACGTCGAGCAAATTCTTCTTTGGTGTAGCGGGGTTGTTGAGCTGTCATAGGCTTGACCTTGTTTCGACTATACCTTTCCATTTTAACCTGGGCGATCGATTTTGCTGAATGCGGCGATCGCCAGTAGGCACAGGTTCGCGCTCGGAAAAAATTTGCACCTACAATTACAAAGACAATCGTGTCACCGATCATCGGCTCGGTCAAAACTTCACCCTGAATCCAGTGTTGGAAGGCGAAGTGGAAGATTTGATCCAATCTTGCATTACCCAAGATCAGCAGGAGCGTTTAGAAGAGTTGGCTTCTGAAGCTTCGACTGCAACGTCGATTTAATAAGCTCCTTCAGTGGCTGCAAGTAACTTTTGCATCTTATGCAGCGGCTCTAACAGTCCGCTGCAAGGGGACTGTTAGACTGATTCCTAGATGTTATGAACTATTTAATTCTAGAGCGGTTATCATCTTCAAAACTTATGGTTTCGTACTCTGCGTCTGAGCATACTGTTATGTCAAGCAGTGATGAGCTGTCCTTAAATACTTGATTGATACTCTCTATAGTTGAGGAAATCAATTCTTCACCTACTCCAAGTGGGTAGACTAGGATGAGATCAATATCTTCGTAAAGCTCCCGCCTTAAATACGAGCCAAATATGTACACTTGAAATCCTGCGGGTATTGAGGCTTGATCAAGCAAAGATCTTGAGCGTCTAAGCCGACTAGATCTTTCGTCTTGCAGGAGGTAGTTCAAGAACTCATCACCATCTTTGCGAATGGCACCCATGAATGACCCGAGCGTAAATAAGCCGATCTTATGCTTAATGCAGAGGGACTTGGCTTCCCACGTATACGTCCCATAGGGGTTAGAGCAGATGATTGCATCAACTGCTGGATCAAGTACCATGATCTGTTCAAACGTATATTCAGTAAAAAAATAAGTATTGGTCGCAAATACTCGAAGGCTTCGCTCATTCTTAAGCTCAACATCAAACATGGCTATGTTGAGCTTCTCCATTCGATTGATAAATGAATGGTTTGCCAAGAATTTTTCAATGTAGGTTGCAACTGTCGTCTTTCTAAATTCAAGCTCTTCTTCAGGTCTTCTCTCTCTGCTTTCTATAGGGAGTCCGAGGCTCTGTTTAATGAAGTCGTCAAATTCTCGTGGGAATAGCTTGTAGTCATTGACCTTCTTCTCTAAAAGACAGTTGTCTCGAAAGGAATCCGCATGAAGTTTATAGCTCATCATTTGCATATATACTTCCCATGGATAAGGAAAATTTTTCTTATTAGTCTCAATTAGACCAATAATCCTCTGATTGTTTGGAAGAATCGTGTCTAGGCATCGTCGTCGCCAGAGGGTAAGCGCATCACCAGAATTCCCCTCCAATGCATGATTTGAAAAAGGTCCACACTCTTCAAAGATCACTTTGTTCTCAAACAAGAAGTCATTAACTTGCTCAAGCAGCTCTCTTTCATTGCTAGTCTGAGGAAAATCAAAAAGTGAATTTATCTTTAGTACGTGAGATGCTTTCCATGCTTGCATTTGATTGACAGGAAATTTATCCTCTAATTCGTCAACAACTTTGTGGCATTCTAGACAAAGCATTACCAGATTTTCTATACCATCTTTGTCAATATAGTCAGCTAGTTCATGCTCACTTCGAGGACCATTCTTACCGTGACCAATGATATGAGCTACATTCGCAAGACTGACTGCATCCTCCTCGACTATAGTGAAGAGGTATTTATTACAACTTGGATTTTGACAAAAACCACCACATTGCGCCCAAAGTTTACGAGCAATGTTTGTTGCAATGCTTTTACGGCTCATGCTTTCTCCTGACTTGCTGGGCAACACATAATGGTTAGATTTTAGTGCCCTATTCACCTTCAAGATGCAGCCCAACTTCTTTTTGGAGAGAAGCTTTCTGCCTATTCTCCCTGAATTAGGTAGATCACAAAAAAGATTCCAGACACTGCGATGGTCTAGATAGAGCGCAAGAATCTTTCTGCATATTTTCGATTTGTATGGTTATGTAGACGAGCTTAGTAATTCGGGCGATCACAGCGGGACTCTCGCACACGAGATGCCAGGGTTCCACTATGATGCATCAAGTCTACAATTCTATGATGCGAAAAGAGAGCCGCCAGCGGCTCTCTTTTCGCTTAGAACTTATACCAATGCTGGCACTGGGATATTCAGATGAGAATACAACGGAAATCGATCGCACAGTTTCGCTACCCGTTGTCTACAGTCTTGCGCTACTGATTCATCTTCTGGGTCGAGGAGGCGATCGCTAATGATATTCGCAATCTCCGTAAACTCAGTTGTTCCCATTCCACGAGTCGTCATTGCGGGTGAACCTAGGCGTAAACCACTGGTAACAAATGGCGATTCAGGATCAAAGGGAACCGTGTTCTTATTAGCGGTAACATTGATGCCACTCACCAGTTGATCAGCTCGTTTCCCTGTCATGCCGATGGACTGTAAATCGACGAGCATTAAGTGGTTATCGGTGCCACCCGAAACAATCTTTAAGCCGCGATTTTGCAGTTGAGCCGCCATCACTCTAGCGTTCTCAATCACCTGTCCAGAGTAGATCTTAAACTCTGGCTTAAGAGCTTCACCAAAGGCAACGGCTTTTCCGGCGATCACATGCTCTAGGGGACCGCCTTGACTGCCAGGAAACACGGATTTGTCGAGCTTTTTACCCAGTTCAACATCATTGGTCATAATCAAGCCGCCGCGAGGACCGCGCAGGGTTTTGTGAGTCGTGGTGGTGACGACATGACAATGATCCATCGGGCTGGGGTGATGCCCGGTGGCGACCAGTCCGGCAATGTGGGCGATGTCTGCTAGGAGGTAAGCGCCAATTTCATCAGCGATCGCCCTCAACTTATCAAAGTGAATGACTCTGGGGTAAGCCGAGTAGCCACAAATCAGCAGCTTGGGGCGGTGCTTCAGTGCCAGTTCGCGGATTTGGTCGTAATCTAACTGCTGGGTTTCTTGGCTGACACCATAGTGACAAGCCTTGAACCATTTGCCCGACACGTTGACCGGAGAACCGTGGGTCAGGTGTCCACCGTGGGACAAGTCCATGCCCATGATGGTATCGCCCGGATCGAGGAGCGTCAGGAAAACAGCGAAATTGGCTTGTGCGCCAGAGTGAGGCTGCACATTGGCATGAGCAGCACCGAACAGGGTTTTGGCTCGATCGATCGCCAACTGTTCAATCTGATCGACAAACTCGCAGCCGCCGTAATAGCGTTTACCGGGCAGTCCTTCAGCGTACTTATTGGTCAGCACAGAGCCTTGCGCCGCCATGACTGCCGGAGACGTAAAGTTCTCGCTGGCGATCAACTCCAGGTGATCGCGCTGACGCTTAAGTTCGTGTTGCATCATTTCTGCAACGATCGGATCAGTTTCTGCTAAAAAATCTTGATGGTTCACAAACAAACTCCCAGGAAATCAATGAAGGTGAGCAGGTGGGGTAATGACGGGGTTTAGCGCTCATTTATCATAGCGTTGTGACTCCTGCTCTCTCAATTTTGGCGGCGAGAATCACAAATCTCTTATTGAGCTTTATCGAGAATCTGAACTGTTTTGCTCTTCCATATCTCGAATCTGCTGCTGTAAATCTTCCAGCTTTTGCTGCATTTGTTTGAGAGATTGGTGCATTTCGGGCAAGCGGTTGTAGATGGCTGAAGACTTTAAAAATGTTTTGTAGGGCGTGGCTGGATTGCCCATCATCACAGCACCTGCTTCGACGTTGCCATGAATGCCCGCCTTTGCCCCCGCTTGGGCACGATCGCCAATATACGCCAAGTTTGCCGCCCCCACTTGTCCGCCCAAAATCACGCCCTTACCTGTTTTCACGCCCCCGGCTAAACCGACTTGCGCTGCCAATGCACAGCTTTCGCCAATGTGACAATTGTGGGCAATGTGGACTAGGTTATCGAGCTTGGTGTCGCGGGAAATCCGGGTTTCGCCCACGGCTGGGCGATCGATCGCCGAGTTGCAGCCTACTTCTACTTTGTCTTCTAGAACGGCGTAGCCTGACTGCTCCATTTTGACCCAGCCTTGGGCAGTAGGGACGAAGCCAAAGCCTTCTGAACCGATCGCCGCGCCGCTGTGAATCACGCAGTCTGCGCCAATTTGGGTACGTTCGTGGATGACGCAGTTGGCGTGAAGGAGAGTGCGATCGCCGATTTGTACGTTGGGATAAATCACGACATTGGGATGGATACAGACCTCATTGCCCAACGTTACACCTGCCTGAATCACCACGTTTGCCCCAATAGAAACCTCTGCGCCGATTACCGCCGTGGGATCAATGATGGCGGTCGGATGAATGCCGGGAGCGGGACGGAAGGGCGTGTAGAAGAGGGCGATCGCTTGGGCAAACATTAGCCGAGGTGCCGCCACGCTCACCCAAGCAATGCCCCGCTGGGTGGCTTGGATTTGGAACGGCTCGTGCTGCGGCAGAATGAGGGCGCTGGCGGTTGTCGTGTTGATTTGTGCGGCAAACTTGCCCCCTTCGATATAGCTAAGAGTTCCAGAGGGCGCAGATTCGACTGGGGCTGCGCCTGTGAGGTCGGGATCGAGATCAGGGTGAGAGTCTAGGCTGGTTTTATTGGCTTCTAGTTGAGAAAGTTGAGAAATGAGTTGGCTAAATTTCATCATTTACGCCTCGTCGCGCACCAGGAATGCCACACATTCTACATGGGCAGTTTGTGGAAAGAAATCGGCTGGGCGAACGCGGGTAAGGCGATAGCCGCCTTGGCAAAGAAGTTTGAGGTCACGGGCAAGAGTAGAGGGATTGCAACTCACATATACAATTCGCGCGGGGAGCAGCCTTAGCAGAGTATCGATGACTTTGCGATCGCATCCTTTCCTAGGCGGATCAAGCAATACGATATCCGGCTGCACCTCTAGCTGACCCAGCAAGGATTCCACTGTCCCAGTTTGGAAGGTTGCATTGGTAATACCATTTAACTCAGCATTGACTTGAGCTTGCTCAACTGCCTCTGGCTGAACTTCTAAGCCGATCGCCTGTTGTACTTGCTTCGCTAAAGGCAGAGTTAACGTTCCGACTCCGCAGTAAGCGTCCACGAGGATTTCATGACCTTGTAGATTTAGCTCGGCGGCGATCGCCAACAGCAGCGCCTCCGCCTGTTCGGTAAAGACTTGAAAGAACGTCGTTGGCTGAATATGAAACTTCAGTCCGGCAAACTCTTCTTGCAGATAGGGCTGTCCCGCGATACAGCGGGTTTCTTCACCAAAAATAGCGTTGCCGCGATCGGGGTTAATGTTGACCGATACGCCCACCAGTTCTGGATAACGCCCCAACCATTCCTCGGCTTGTTCCTCAAGTCCTTGTAAATTACCATCTGTACTCACCAACGTCAGCAAAATCTCGCCCGTTCGTCGCCCAATCCGTAGCCCCAAATGGCGCAATTTGCCTCGGTGCTGTTCCTCGCTATAGATCGACCAGCCGCGCTTATACAGGTCTTGCTTTACCTCGGCTAGCAAGGGATTCAGCCGCACGTCTTGAATCGGGCATTGATTCAAGTTAATGAGTTGGTGCGTCCCTTTTTGGTAATATCCTGCCTGCACCTGCTTTGTTGCCGATCGCGCCAATGGATAAGTAACTTTATTTCGGTAGCCGATCCCGGTTTTCTCTAGACTCGTTTCTTCCAAAACCGACAGCATGGCATCAACAGGAGGATTGCTGAAGCCGCCAATTCGCTCCAAATCCTGCATCACCAAATTGCGCTTAGCCTCGCGCTGATAAGCATAGTCAATGTGCTGCCACTGACAGCCGCCGCACTTATCGGCAACAATGCAGCCAGGGCGAATGCGGTGAGACGATGGCTCTAAAATTTTGTGGAGTTTGCCATAGGCATATTGGGGCTTGACTCGTACCAATCGAACGCTGATGCGATCGCCCACCACTGTATCAGGGACAAAAATCACTCGTCCTTCCCAACGACCCACGCCATCGCCGCTGTTACTCAAATCGTCGATCGTGGTTTCTAGCAACTGTCCTTGCTGCCAAAGATTAATAGATTCTTCTAGAGCAACTTCTTCTAAAGGGGTTTCTGCTGTAGCGATCGCAGTCCCCACATACATTTCGTCCTTTGCGCCTACGTCCAAATTCTTCTCTTCGTTAATGCCATTTTCACTAATCATCCCGTTCCCCTTCCCTCTTTGCTAGGAGATCATAGCAACTCCATGAAACTCTTGTTCGGAATAGCGATCGATTCCCCTACAATGAGGACGTTATTCGTAACGAAATATTGATTATGCGGGTAGTAGCTTTTATTCCTGGTGGAGTTGGCGAACAGATCCTTTTCTTCCCAACCTTAGACGGTCTTAAACAGAAGTATCCCGATGCCGAGATTGATGTGGTAGTGGAGCCAAGGGCAAAAGCTGCCTATCGGGTGTCTAAGTCGGTGAACGATGTCATTACGTTTGACTTCAAAGATCGCAGCAGCCCTGCGGATTGGGCAAATTTGCTGGGGGTCGTTCGCGATCGCTACTATGATGCAGCCCTGTCTTTGCGCCAGAGTTGGGGAGCCGGACTGTTGCTGTGGCTGACAGGCATTCCTACCCGCATTGGCTACGAGGACAGCGCAGGCAAATATTTTCTGACTGCGACTGTTCCCTCCAATTTTGAACAGTACGATGCCCAGTCTGATTACGATTTGCTGCAAGGCATTGGCGTTAAAGCAGATTGCCCCGCCCTTGCCATCAGCGTCCCTAAGAGCGATATTGACTGGGCTGAAGCTGAACAAAAGCGTCTAGGCATCCGAGGATCAGGATATGTGCTGATGTATCCCGGCAAGAGCTTACTGGCAGAGGGTGAGGGGGGGTATCCGATGGCTGGCTGGCTGGCAATCATTCAAGATTTTCAGCAAAAACAGCCCGATATGCCTTTAGTGATTGTTAAGCAGACAGGCGACTTAGAAGCTGTGACCGCGCTGACCCAAGCTGTGCCTAATCTAAAAGTAACGAAGCCCGGAGATATGGGCAAAATGGCGGCAATGGTAGCTGGAGCAAACTTGATGATTTGTCCTAACAGCGTGCCCATGCAATTGGCGATCGCCCTCCAGGTCTACACTCTCGCCCTCTTTGGCTCCTCTTCCTCCTCTCAAGTCCTTCCTCAAAGTGATAAATTTATCGCTATCCAGTCTCCCACTGGCAGCATCGCCGATATCCAACCTACTCAAATTTTGCAGCAAGTTTGGGGAGGCTGACGGCATGGACAAGCGAAACATCCGGGCTTTCGCCATTCTGGCGATTTTCTTCGGCATTGTGGCAAGCTTAGTCGGTTGGGCAATTTCTAGTCAGGCAGCCAGGACGCATCGGATTAGCAAACTTTTGGAAAGCAAAAGTTGCCCCAATTGTGATTTAGATGGCGCCGATCTCACTAAAGCCAATTTACAGGATGCCAACCTGGAAGATGCCAGCATGAGAGGAGTCAGCCTATTTGGGGCAAACCTCAAAGGTGCCAGCATGATTCGGGCAATTCTCAGCGAAGCCAATCTAACAAAGGCAGACCTGAACGGTAGCATTCTCACCGAAGCGATTTTAAACGGTGTCAAAATGCGACAAGCAAACCTGAGTGACGCTCAGCTTGGTAAAGTTTATCTGGGTGATAGTAACCTGGAGGGTGCCAATTTTGATAATGCCGATCTGCGAGGAGCGGATCTCTCTAGAGCAAATCTGTCGAAGGCGCTTCTGCGAGATACCAACTTGGGAGAGGTGAATTTGAGTCGGGCAGATCTGCGGCGATCGGACTTGCGACGGGCTGATTTGGGAGATGCAAATTTGAGAAATGCCCGGTTTAATAACGCCGATCTAACGCGAGCCAATTTATCAAGGGCTGATTTAACACGCGCCGATATGCCCAAGGCGATTTTGAGAGATGCTAATTTTAGTGATGCAGACTTGAGTGGCGCAAATCTGGTCGGCGCAGACTTAAGCAACGCTTACATGGGCGAAGTTGATTTGAGCAACGCCGACTTGACTGGAGCGAATCTCAGCATAGTCAATCTGATTCGAGCGAATTTGACTGGAGCGAATTTAACTGGAGCAACTCTGACCGGGGCAAACCTGCGTCGAGCTAATTTGACCGGGGCGAATTTAACGGGTGTTGATATGGCGACTGTAAAGCTATGTAGGACGACGTTGCCTAACGAGACTGTGACGAATCGAGATTGTCCAACTTAGTAAAACTCGTGGTAGTGCTGGGATCAATTATATGAAGGGGCAATTGTTAGGTTTATTTCTGGGACTATCTTTGCTGCCTATGCCTTACGGACTGGCGCAATCTTTGCCCTCGCTTAGCGTAGGGGCTGACTCTGCGCCCATGACACCCGAAGGGCAGCTTACTTTAGGAATTCAGTACATTCAAAAAGGGCAGCTAGATCAGGCGATCGCTGCCTTCCAACAATCGGCTGCCCTCGACCCCAGCTTTGCCCCAGCTCACTACAACTTGGGGCTAGCCTATCGCCAGCGCGGTCAACTGCAAGATTCGGCAAGCTCCTTTTACCAAGCCATTCAGTCTGATCCTCAGATGGCACTGGCATACGCTAATTTAGGGGCGGCGTTGCTAGAGGGCAGCAATGTCCGACAAGCAGAAGAATATTTGCAACGGGCGATCGCCCTCGATCCCAACCTGGGCTTGGCGCACTATAACTTAGGCTTAACGCAGCAGCAGCAGGGCAACGCAGCCGGAGCGATCGCCCAGTTCCAACAGGCAATTCAACTCAGCCCCAACGCCCCAGAACCAGCGTTTCATTTAGGGCAAATTTACTTGCAACAAGGGAAAAATGATGAGGCGATCGCGGCATTTCAAAAAGCAGTCACTATCAGTCCCAAGTACCCAGAAGCCCACTACAGCATCGGCTCTATTCTGCTGCAACAAAACAAGCCTGATCAAGCATTAGCAGCATTTCGGCGATCGGCAGAAGCAAACCCCGACTATGCTAACGCTTACTATGGCGCGGGATTAGTTTTTATGAGCCAAAAGCAGTACGCCGATGCTCAACAAATGTTGCAGTATGCGATCGACTTATTTACAGCACAGAACAACCCCCAATGGGCAGAGAGTGCAAGGCAATTATTACAGCAAGCACAAAATCCCAGACCCTAGCAGAGTCTCTGCCAGCACTGAAGAATCCTGTCAATATGAATAAAGTCCTTCACCTGTCGTCTCACCATGCCCTGCCTACGCTTTGTCGCCTTCTTGCTGATCCTCGTTCTTTCTGCTTGCTCTCCTGCTTGGGCAGATTGGACACATCCTCTGTCTTACAGCAACGCCTCGCTGCCTAAACATGATTTTTCAGGGCAGGAAATTCAAGGCTCAGAGTTTTCTAATGCCCACTTGGAACAAGCAAATTTTACAGATGTTGATGCTAGAGGCACAGTTTTTAGCGCTTCTACGATGACACAGGCAACGCTCCACGGTGCAGATTTGACTAATGCTATGGCAGATCAGGTCAACTTTACAGGGGCAGATTTGAGCGATGTCAACTTTACCGAAGCAATTTTACTGCGATCGACCTTTAACAATGCCGATATAGTAGGGGCAGATTTTAGCGATGCCATTTTAGATGGGGCACAGGTGAAAGAACTATGCCAGCGAGCGGAAGGCATCAATTCTCAGACAGGAGTTGAAACTCGTGAATCGTTGGGATGTCCTTAAATTCGTATTTTGGCAACAATGTTTTAGCCTAGCAACAGTAATGACTTTATCTCAGCAGTCGCGCCACATCGATCGCCACATCTGGAAAAGCCAATGGGCTGATGCTTCCTGACATAAATTCCTGTCGAGACTGGTACTTCCCATCTACAGGGTCACAAAAGACGATGAGAATATTTTTCTTGAGGTTAACAACCCAGTATTCGGGGATGCTCTCTGCTGCATAGATGTCAGCTTTTACGCCTAAGTCTTTATCCAGACTGGTGTTGGAATACTCGATAACCCAGTAGATGTCTTCTGGATAAGGATGATGACTCAGGTAGTTATCTTGCACCCGTTGAACGATAGCGATGTCTGGTTCAGGTTCAGAGCCGCTGGGGAGGGTGATAGGATGCCCCTCTCGAATCTGAACCTGGCTGCCTAATACCTCTCTCAAATACTCACCTGTGGTCGTGCTACGGCTAGCGTGGGGCATTCCTTCAGGTGACATCTCTACAACGACTCCGTTCAATAGTTCAACCTGGCGATCGTCCCAAACTCCCGTATCAACCATACGGTGATACTGATCAAGGCTGATCTTCGCGGGGACGAGTTCAACTGCGAATTGCTGCAACGATTGGGTCATGATTTCCTCTCAGGTCTGCCCATTAAATTTTTCGCAGTAAGAACGGTTCTAAGTCCTGCTGTTTCGGCAAATCTTTCTAAAAATATGGGCGATACTGGATTTGAACCAGTGACCCCATCCGTGTGAAGGATGTGCGCTACCACTGTGCTAATCGCCCTTACTCAAAATATACTAGCCTAAATCTGGAAAAATTTGCGTCGAGTTGGCAATTGGGTAAGCTAATTCCGTTCGGCATTGGGTGCGAGGCATTGCTAAATTAGGACGAGGAACTTATGAGGGGCGATCGCTCGTCACCTTGGGGTATGGCTCTACTTTTAGACGATCGCTAAAACAACCGTTAAACTTCTGCTTAAATATTTAGAGCGAGGTAAGGTTAAATTTTGTGTTCTAAAACACAAGTAATATTTTGGTTTTCAACCGGATTTTGTCAAATAGAAATTGGATCATGATTTAGCTCTTCAAAGTGCTCCTCCTGTTTGAATTGGCTGTACACATCATTAACTATCTGGGAAATTTGAGACTACGTGATGAAAAATAAGATGATGCCACGCTTAAAACCATGGGCAGTAATGGGTGCAGCGGCGATCGCCCTCAGCCTCTGGAGCAGCCCAGCCTCAGCCGATCCATTTCGCACTGCTAATCCCCATGCTGTAGGCGAAAAAACTGAAGCAGCGTTCAAAGCTCTCTTTCAACAAGGCAACTATGTTCAAGCCACAGAACTTCTGAAAACGGCTGAAGACACCGAGCCATTGTCATTTGCCCTGAAAGCTGCGCTCTCGTTTGTCAATAACGACACGACGGCAATGGGGCAGAACGCCACGCTTACCCGTACTACTGCTGAAAAGTTGGTACAGACTGATCCGCTGCGAGGTCATCTGTACATAGCAGCGGGACATTTTTTGGAGGGAGCTTACACGCTTTCAACTGAGGGAACCGTGCGATCGACACCCGTTGTTTTAGGGCAGCTTCAAAAGGTGTTTGACAACCTCAAGGAAGCTGAGAAAATTTCTCCCAATGACCCCGAACTCAATCTGATCAAAGGCTATATGGATTTGATGATAGCCGTGAATTTGCCCTTCTCTAATCCTGACCAGGCTATTGGGCGCTTACAAAAAGCTAATCCTACTTATCTGGCACAGCGAGGCATTGCCATCGGCTACCGAGATCTGGGTCGTTCTCAAGAAGGCATTGATACATTGGCTCCGCTGATTCAACAGAACCCTGACAACCCTGAGTTGTACTACCTCAACGCTCAATTACTACGGTTGAAGTCAGATAAACTTCAAGGCGAAGAGCAGCGGAAAGTTCAGCTTGAAAGCGTTAAATCTTTCCGAGAAGCCTGGAAGCGCAAAAGCACTTTGCCAGGTAGCCTGATCGAACAGCTTGACCGCGAAGGCTGCCGAACATTTCGATCGTACCAGGGTAAGAATCCTAATGTCTGTAGTCGGAACGATTCAATTAACTGGGAAGGCAACCCGCGATAGGCTCTCCGGTTCTAGGTCACAAAGATAGGCGATTTCCAAATCAGAACATACCCGTAGGGCAGGCATCTTGCCTGCATTGAAAGCAATATGCAGGCAAGATGCCTGCCCTACGAAGGTATTTTAATTTGTCGTTTTACAAACAAGGAGCCTCTCTGTTACTAACGGAGAGGCTCCTTATTTAGAGTTAGGGCTGAGTCGGAGTGATTGGCTGAGCCGGAGTGATTGGCTGAGTCGGAGTAGTTGGCAGAGGAGCTGATCCAGAACCAGGGCTAACTTGGGGAGTGATGGGTTCAGGTGGAACAGTTTCAGTCGAAGGTGCTGACCCGTCAGGTGCTGCTGGTAGACTATCTTGCTCAGGATCGGTGGCGGCAATGCAGCTTCTCATCGCTCTATTGGTGTTGTAGTTAATTTCGGCAACTAGCCCCACCACACATTCTGAAAAACGGGCGGGTAGAAGGCTGCGCCGACAATTATCGAGTACTGCCGTCGCTACTGCACCTTCACCTGGATTAATGTTAACGACACAAGTTGAAAGCTCTAGGGGACGACGCACCCGCCGACAGCCTGACAAAGCATCAGAGGCTTCAATGGTCGTTTGTCCTTTGATTTCACTGACACAGGTTGCTAGCTCAGTAGGTCTGAGCGCCGCAGAACAAGCTGCCGCGACTTGTGCTGCGGCAACGCCGGAGTCGCGCAGGGCTGCGGCACAGGTTCGGTAGCCGTTATCTAGTTTGGCGGAGGCGGGCTGGATGGGCAAGCCGATCGCCAGGAGTCCGGCGATCGCCACTGGAGCGGTGGCAAGACGAAGCAGAGAAGAGATGGAATGGGGCATGGCAGTTTGACGCAGAGTAATGGGCGTATAAAGATGAATGTAAAACAGTGAAGCCAATTATGCCGACTTTACCGTCAGAATTTAAGCTGATTTTCTCATAGAGACTAGCAATACATACGGGCTGAGTTGACTCTTAGGAGATACATACCATGTCATAATACTCGTAGAAAAACTGCTTAACTATTTAAACCTTTTGCGATAGCCATGGCTCAACTCTCTGGAAATGCAGATGTACCCGATTTGGGTCGTCGTCAATTGATGAATTTT
>JBBRCV010000092.1:0-19872 GCA_038204505.1 Elainellales cyanobacterium | reverse complement strand
AGACAACATTTCCTCCACGTCATTTTGTAGAGAATAAGCTGAATTCAGCTTCACACTCGGAGCTGATATCGTCAGTGATTTTTGTTGGGTCACCAGTTTCTCTAACTGGTGTTGCTCCACGGAGTCTTTTGAGACATAGCCAATACTTTGCTGCTGTTCAATGCCGTGCTCATCCCTGTAAATCAACGTGGCGGTTAATTTCTCTGGATTCCAGTCATTGATTTTTTCGTTTGGCTCTAACCGAATTTTCCAATCGGCTTGTATGCCTTCAGCCCGCCAAATCGGAGAGCGGCTTTCAGGGTCCGCACTGCATAGTCTTTGCAGCGTAATCTCGCGTTCTGAGGTTGAACTCCTGATCGTTAAGGTCGGTTGCTCATCTTCAGGGCGTTTTTGTTGCAGCCGTTCCCTGGCGCTCACCGCAGCTTTAATTTGGTCGTTGTATTGTTGCGTCAGTTTTACTGCTGCGGCTTCTTGGGCTAGAGTGCAGGATTTTGGAATTAGATCTCGAAAGGCTTTGTTGTCTAGTTCTGGTAATTTGGATTTTTGATACAGTTGGTTGGCTTGTTCCACGCCCCAGCCAATCGGCTCTGTGGTATTAGTCGGCAGGGTCTTGTCATGCAGATAAACCCTTCCATCTTTTTGATGTTGCCTGAGATGATGCGGTTTATAGGCTAACGCATGAGCCAGCTTATGAATCTCTTCATCAATTCCCTTGTGACTTTTGGCGCTATCTACAGCCGTTTGTAAGTTTTTAGCGTTGGCTCCGTTGGCGATACCGGAGAGCAGTTTATGAGTGTTGTCAAGTTGAAATTGAATGTAGGTTTGACGTTCTTGAGGATCAGTAATTTTAGGTAAATCTTGCCGTGCTTGGGCGATCGCCTTCAGGTCATCCTGAATGTCTCGAAAGTGAGGATTATCGTTGAGCTTGCCGCCCTTCAAAAGCTTTTCGTAGCTTGACGAAATCTCTTGCAGCAAAGATTCTTTTTTCTGTTCTGGGCAGTACTGTGTTTCCCATGCCAGCGATTGCAGAATCATGCCCCCATTGGCGACTTTGCCGATGGGGCTATCTGCGGTCTTTTGCCATGCCCGCCAAGTTGCCGCACTGCGCGATTCTCCTTCATGCCAGGGATGTTTCTCTTTCGGTTGTTTGGCAATGTCAGGCGGCTTGAGATCGGGGTCATTCCGATCGATGAATTCTTGTACCGCTAGTGGATAGTCTCCGGGTCGGATCGGGGATTGCTCTGGATTCATCTGCATCTGTGCAATCAGATTTGCGAAGTGCGATCGCCCTGCTTCGTAGCGCTCAGCCGAAGCTTGGTCAGCCGTTACAGCTAGCTGTTGACGGATTTGTTCGGGCAGATCAGAAACCTGCGGTAAATACCCGACAAAGTAGCCGTTAGCATCCCGGTCAAAATCGGTGATGGCGATATTTTTGGCTGTCCACGGGGAGAGATAGGCTACGCCTGATTTGCGGTAGGCTTCTGGGTCTTCAGTTTTGAGAATCTCGGTGTTGTTGATAGCGATCGCCACAGCGCTAACGTTGGGCAGGGGCGATCGGTAGTAGGCGACTAACGCACCATGGGGCAAATCTTTATTGCACACTTCCCAAGGTTCAAGCTGACTGTGGTGTTGTGCCATTGCGGCAGGGATATCAATCCCATGCACGGCTAAATCCAAACGGTTCCCTCTCAAGAATCGCTCTAGCTCGTAGTTGATTTTGTTGAACCCAGTCAGCACATTGAAGTGATCGGCTTTACCAATCGTATGCAGCCAATCGGGAGGCTTTTCGGCAGAGGTTTCATCCGATTTAGATTCATCCCAGGCATCTTCTTCATCCGATTGCACCTGATGTTTGTCTTTTTGCGCCACATAATACTGCAACAACTTTTGCGGGTCTGCGGCGACAGCGGCGAGAGCTTCGCCTTGGGCTTTGAGGCGGGGATTGAATTCATGCATGGTCGCTTCAGGAATGCAACCTTTGACCTGTGGACCCACTTTTTGTTCACTGTAGCGACCGTCTGACTTGCGGTTAACCCAGAAGTTAGAAACTTCTTTGAGTCCGGGTTCTGACAGGATGCCATCATCGCCTTTGATGTCGCTTTTGGAGATAATCGCATCGACACCCAGGCGATCGCACCAAGCACTCGTGCTCATAGTCCCCTTAAGCATTCCAGGGAGGTCAGGCGTAGCGGCGCGAAATTGACTGACGATGCGATCAACTAATTGCTGGAGTTGGCGATCGATTTCGGGCAGCACATCGCTGACGGCAGCACTATCTTGGGTCAGAGAACTGATATCCGTCGCAATCCCTGCCTGCTCGAAAACGGACTGGGTGATCGCCTCTCGCTCCTGGGGTTGGATTAACTGCGCCATCAATCCCGACGAAATTAACATCGTGCCGTCGCCCATCTTGTCGTAGAGTTTTTCTACCTGAGCGGACGAGATGATACGACCTTGCGTGTCAATCAGAGGGGTATTACCGTGGCTGCGCTGTTCATCGTCAATCACCAAAATCTTCGCGTTACCCACAGCGGCTGAAGTTATTCCGGGTGAAGCAACCAACGAACCGTAGGCAACACTATAATGTGGGGCATCCTGATCATTAGTGAAAATCGGTTGAATCTTTCGCTCTGCGTCTCCTTCTGTTAAGACTTTAGCGGTTTGAGCATCGGTAAAATAACCAGATTTTTCAGCATCGGCAAAACGACTAGCGGTTTGAGCATCGGTAAAATAACCGTTCTTCCCGTTAGCAAATACGAGGTATTTTCCTTCTGATTCCAATCGCTGCTGGTCTGCTGCGTTATAAGATTCTTTGGCGCTGTGGAACTTGCCCACCCAAAACTGAGGTTGTCCCATCCCATGATGCGTGAGCCAGTGTTCTAAATAGGAATTGCTGATCTCTTTCTGTCGAGGCTGTGTCATCCCTTCAGCATTCGTTCCAGTCAGAATTTGCCCAGTTTTAATGTCGATTTGTGGGATTAATAGCATAGTGACTTGGGGAAGATCAGCGAAGGGTTAAATCGCAACGGCGGATAATTAAAAACTCTGCCCCAATTGGACGGTGAGTGAACCTTGGACAGAGTTTTTAATACCTTAGACTTATGTTAGCAACTTTAGTTTTTTGTCTAGGCAAGAGCGATCGCCTCCAGATTGCCTCCAAAACGCTTGCTATCCCAATTTTTGGCGATCGTGGCGTCACGCAAAATTAGCTCCTCGATTCATCCAAAATTCGGACGTACAATCAAGAAGATCCTCTAGCGCAATTGCTGCACGTTGCGTCAGTGGCTCTTTCCCTTCAATAACGTCTTTAGCGTAACGTGTGGTGCATTCCAACTTATCTACTAGATCTTCCATGGTCAGACCACGATACTCAAGCAGATCAGCGATCGTCTCTCCAGGGCAGGAAACCTCGTCAGGACTATAAGAGCGATCGCTATCATCATTTAAGTGCTTTGTCAGGGCGATCGCGTATAACAAGCTATCCTCAAACCCCTCAGTCATATCGTATAAAGCTGCGGTTCTGCCAGAAACACAGCCTTGAAAAGATGCCTCTGCTTCCATGCGATCGTTCATCTCGGAAACTCTAAATTGAGCCAGCATCAAGGCGTTATTGAGATTTTCTAGTAATTCCATTTCATTCATCATTTTATGCTCATCGAAAATTAGTAAGTTCACTCCCATGAGATCAGCACTCCATCAAATGGTAATCCATGATTCTTTTCAAAGAATTCTGCAAACTCTTCAATGCTCTTGAAGCCATCCGCGATCGCCAGCTTCTCAATAGAGGCATCATCCAAAAGAAGCTTATCCAAAACGACGCTGACAAAACTTTCCTTGATAATTGTAATTCGCTGAACGTTGCAGCAAACCGGATCAGGCAATAGCTTCTCGCAGGCGATTGTACGCATCCCCGTGTATAGCTGGAGTATTTCGCCGGGATGAGCATGGCGCGATCGCCCTTTGCGCCATGCTCTAATGGTATTTTTCTTAGCTCCCGATCGCACGGCTGGAGCAAACCGCTTTTGGAAATTATAGGCAACCATTTAACCATCCTCTACAGGAAATTGACGATACTGGAGATCGAACGGAAACTCATCAATGTTGCCGCCTTTGCGATCGCTAAACCGATAATTTCTCTCAGGAAAATCACCATCGTTAAAATTGCTGCCCATCTGCTTGAGAAACGCAGGAACAGAATAATCGGAGCATTGACGAACGAGCGATCGCATCCACGAGGCATCGCAAACCCTAGCGTTCACTCCGGACTCACCGCCAATAATTACCCAAGAGATCTTAGTAAAAATTTCAAGGTGAAGATCGACCTTTTGGATCAATGGCTCGCAACTCAAAAACCTTGTGTGTGCGGGAATTAATTCTAGCTGCGGGATGCGAACATCTGCCGCTTCCTGATTTTCTACCGTTGTTCCAACCCAGACGTTGGGGGGAATCCATCTACCCTCATACCATTCCCTACTGTTAAAACTTGCAGAAAAACCGCCTACTCTGCCATCCGCGATCGCCTTTAGTCGGCTTCTGAAATTTTGTGGGCGCTTCGTCAAGAGTTGCCAATCCAGGTGCGGAGTTTCAAAAATTAAGGTTAGTAGCTCTGCCAACCAATCAATCGGGACTTCATTGTCTAGCCAGTCAGATAATGAGGCGCAGAAAACCCGATATCTAGTACCCTCTTTTTCAGCTTTGCGGTTCCAAGCGAGCGGCTTCTTCCAGTTAGCATCGCTTGTTGGCATCCGCTTTTTTCCCTTGCCCCACTCCACCCCGAAGACGCGCACCGGGGTGGAGTGCTCTGCGTAGCAATTAACGCAACCTGGAGACACTTTAGTGCATCCCAGCCAAGGGTTAAACGTGTGGTCAGTCCATTCGATCTTGCTATTTTCTGCCATTATTCATTCTCCTAATTCTCTTAAACATCCGAGTCCCAAATTTTATTGTTTATTGATATAATCCTCGCTATTTCTATGGGTTGCGGGGCATTAGCCGCATCACCGGAATGAAGGCGCGATCGCCTGCTTGAGAGAGGCGATCGCGCCTTCAAGCCTCCTGCACCTGATTAGTTTGAGCGATCGCCTTACTGTTGTACTGTTCTGCCAAGCTAGGATCTCCACCTTTACTACATAAGTTTTCGTAGCTTATGGCTGTGATTTCTTTGGTCGATTTGAAGCCTGAATCAAGCAATAGGTGACGAATGCCTTCATCGGTATAGTGCGCCTTAGCGATCGCCCAAAATCGTTTCCGCTGAGGTTCAGTGATTAAGTCTGGCGGCTTATCTTGTCCAAAGGGGCGAGACTCAGAGCTATTTTTGGGCTTAGGTTGTTCACCACTTTCAATCCGCTCTTGCTCAAGATACTGTGCGGCTGGCTTACCATTTCCGCCTTTCTGCATCCAGCGAATGAAATCTCGCTTAATCTCTTTGTCTGACTGATCATCTAAATAGGCAGCAACACCAAACTGCTCTGCCGCAGTTTTGAAAGCATCAGCAGTTGCTCGTTCAATCGGATTGCCCCGCGCCATGTCCTTTCCTTCGCTACTAATCAGTTGAATAGCAGCGCTGCCCACACCTTCACGCGCAACGCCACAAATGATGAGTTGACAGCGAATGTAGCAGTAGTCGCCCACATAGCCGGGGTTGCTGTAAATTACTGACCAATTATCGGGGCAGATTTGATCCAGGCGATCGCGCACCATTTGCCAGGGCACATACCACCAAGTTCCACCCCCCGGCACCTTGCGCTCTTTGTGTATTTCGGCAGGAAACTTGGCTTTTAATTTTGGCAATATTTCACTAAGCTGCATGAGTTGATGCCCTCCACTTATCTGCCCACATGAACGGCACATTAGCCACTGCTGCTGCCTGTTCGTCTTCTGGGCGATCGCCCACATACAGAACCTCGTCAACATCGCGACCCAGCCCAAGTGCGAGTTGAATCATGCCTGGATGAGGTTTTCGGAATCCAGAACTGTAGCTTAGTCCACTTGTAGCCCAATTTATTGCGCGCGGTTTAATCAAGGGTTCTTGAGGCACAAGCCAGCAATAATCGCCTTCTGATTTGATATCGCAAGGGCAAAAATAGGCTTCATCAATTGCTGGAAATAATTCAAGTGCGAATTTCATTTCAGCGATCGCATCTTCCAGGGATTTGTGACCAGCAGCAACGCCACCTTGATTGCTGATAATAATCAGATTCCAATTATTTTTGAGATAGTAATCGATCGCGTTATTTACGCCATCCATTGGTTTTTGATCGGTCGGAATGTTGACAAATTTAGCTCCAGAAGCAGGGACTACTAGCGTTCCATCTTTATCAAGCAGTAAGATTTTGGTCATGTTTTTTTGTTCCTAGAATTAGTACGACTTTAGATGTTGGCTTGGTTAGAAGAGGCGACTTCTAAGCATTAAAAAGGAGTCGATGTGGTAATTTTCTTGTTCTAACTCCAGTTGGTCTAAGCGATTGCCAACGCCTTCCAGTGCATTAAGCACAGTGTCTAGCAGTTCCTGAAGCTGCGGGTCTGTTGTGTAATCGCGCATCTCGGCAAGATTTTCGGAGGTGCGATTGATACGGTTTTTCATCGGTTCAATTTTCATTTAAGACCTCTTTTCTAACTTAAAGGGTCGCTGCTTCGCAGATACCGCAAGGGTCGCATCCTCGCCCCAAGGGCTTGCGGTGCTACTGTGTCAGCGCGATCGTGTGAAAACCACCCTGCTTGGCGGCTGTCAAAATGGCACTTAACTGGGGATCGGAACTGAGTAGTTCACTCTCCTCAAGTGCTTCCAGCCCTATCAGCGTTGTGTCACCGCTGGCTTCTGCATAAGGTTCAATGCGATCGAGCATGGCGCTGGAACACAGCATCACGTAAAGAACTAGAACGGCTTGGGTTCTTAGATTGATGTGAGACAAATCCGGAGCGACGGGAAGGGATTGGGACTGCATGATAGAAAAACCTCTTTTTCATTTTTGCGTTTTTTCTAACTACGATTGCCCATACTTGGGGCAGATAGGGCGACTGCTTTCAGCGAGGCGATCGCTTTTTGTGATGAGTCAATGTGAACTGATGAATGTGATTGCGGAGCAGGTGTGTTGCATGGTAAGTAGGGGAATACTGCTGCCAACCGTTCTCGGCTAGCACGGGCTTATCTCTCCTGACGCGACCTCCGTGGAGGCAGAGGAGATCTTCAATCGTGGTCAGAGCTTGCACTGCCAACCCGATATTAAATTCGCCGCGCCAGATGAGATAGAGGTCGTCGTCAACGGTGACCTCAATGTTCCCAATAACCATCTTAAATATTTGCAGACTGCGTTCCATTTTGACTCCTAGATTGTTGGTCGGATGGCAGACATCAGCCCGTCTGCCATGGGCATGGAATGGTTATAGCTGCGGGGCGTTAGCCCCATCACCTCTGTGATCGGGTCATCGACCTCATGGGTAAATGCTTGAACCCGCTTCGGCGTGTAGCCTGTTCTTCAAAAAAAGCCTTTACTGCTCCAAAGCCGCCAGCTCTGGCTCTACGACTGGTTGTTCCTTGTCAGACTCGGTTTCTACTGGCTTATGTTGCTGCTCAATGATGGTTGTGAGCCACCGATTTAGGAAGCGATTGAGCTGGATTTTGAGTTGAGGATTCATCGTTTCAGGAGTTGGGTAAATTTCCTGATATCTGTAGGCATCCTGAAAGGTCAAAGCTTCAGCCATTTTTAGATCTGGAAAAATGCGTAGTTCCATGTCTGGGTCGGGAACCAGATCGCCATTTTGCGAATAGTAGTGAGAGAGGGAAATCCTTGTATGGTCGGATTCCCTGACCAGAATGTCCATGCTGAGATCCATAAATCCAGAAGCTTCAAGTTTGATATGGTCGGGAAGCTGAGTGAGATCGCCTAAGACTTGTTCAAGCTTCGAGTAGATGATTTCGTAAACGGGTCTAGCCATGTGTTGAACCTCCGATAAGTTTTGGTCTGGAGAAGCTGTAAGCAACTTGGAGAAGGGAGTCGGTGGCAGACATCAGCCCGTCTGCCATAGGCAAGGGGAGTCGTGAGAGTAAGGGGAATGAGAATGTGGGTAGAAGAGATTTTGATAACACCGCGTTTCAGGCTGTCAGCTTGCACAGGGCAGAGGCGCTTGTCCATGCAGGGGAGATCACAACGGTGGGTGAGTGCAACCCTAGCCCTTGAGCCTTGGTGAGCGATTGCTCTTATAGCTGCGGGGCGTTAGCCCCATCACAACTCATGTTCATCCCTAGCCCGTAACCAAGGCGATCCGTCAAGCGATCGCCTTGGTTACGGGATTCTAGTCGCGGTTGGCAACTAGAACGGGCAGGTGCGCTCTAGGGCGATCGCTTCCAGGCGATCACGGTTGCGTAGGTAGAAGTCCCAGGCGGTCTCTCGGTTGTTGAAGACGGTGTTTTTGCCTTCTAGGATGATGCTGAAACCGTTGGGACGAGAAGGGTGATAGGTCAGTACGCCAAATCGAGAGAAAAGCAGATTGATTTCTTCGCGGCTTGGCAGAGTTAGGTCTTCTACTCCAGCGTAGGTGCGATCGAGGTGTTCCTTGATGTTGTCGAGGGTTAATGTCTGTGCAATCATTGGAGAAATCCTGAATCAGTAGTGGTTTGGGTCTGGAGGGGCGGTCAGTTACTTGGCAGTGGCGATCGCCCTCTCTCCTGTTCTAATAATAAACTGTCAATTTAGAGTTGTCAACTCACAACTTAGAGTTTATAGTAAACGTAGAGTGTTAACCGATAATTGAGGATTGAGATTTACAAGATGGCTGCTTTAATGAAGGTTAGAAAAATTGTAGAGCGCGAGTTCCCAGGATTAGGTGCGCGAATCAAGCAGGCAAGAGAGGCAAATCCGCGCTCTCTAATTCAGCTTTGTGCTGAAATTGACATGACTCCTGCTAACTGGTACAAGATTGAGAACGAAGAAACTAAGTTCTTGCCTCTGGAGACTTTGCGAAGAATTGAAGGTGTTCTAGAGATAGATTTGGAGGTCAACCTTGATGATTAACCCCTCCGAACTTAATCTTTTGACCTCAAGTCCGGGCAGGAGATGGCAATCTGAGGTGAGATGCAGAGATGGAGAGCTAGCACAATGATAAAATACTTACCGATGGCGATTACCCTAATGCCTGGGGACTTGTTTGGTTAGTGTCATTGGATTCATCCGAGGCAGTAGCAATCTGAAGTCAGCTTTTACACGTTGCCGTTCTCATTCCTGTGTAAAGCTGAAGTGCTTCACCGGCTTGGGCATGGCGCGCGCTCTTCGAGATACCCGCAAGGGGTCGCTCTTTGCGCAGTGCCCTAATGTTTTGTGGTTTCTCCCCTGATACTACGGCGGAGGCAAACTAAAGCTTGAAATTATAAGCAACTATCTTCACCACACTCCTCGATTTTAAATTATTCGTCAATCTCCTCTAAATCACCATCGCTTAAGAATTCCACTAGCAAATAGTCAAGCCGAGCCAAGCCGATCGCCACCTTGCTAACCTTGCTCCAGTCCACCATTTCAAGCTGTAGGCGTGGAACTGAGCTACACGCAGGTTCGGCAGCAAACTCTTTCCAGATTTCAATCCCAGCGTTGTACCAAAAGTCGTCGCATTCGTTGACAACGCTGCTAACCATGTCTATATAATTCGCGTTATTGACTCTTAGGACTTTCCTTCTCTTCGTTAAGATCGTCAGTCTTTTGCAACGCTTCAACCCTGTATCAACGTATCAACCTCTTGAGATTGCGTTTTTGAACGTCCGAACGGCTCCTAGCCAGTCTGTTTCGCCCATTAGAACGCAACGGGAAAGTAGCTCAATATCTAAGCTTGTTAGCTCAGGAATTTGGCTTTTGTAAATTCTGGTATATCCGTTTTCTCCTAAACAATGAAGGGTAAAAAGCCCATCTTGTTGTTGTTGTTCCCAAAACCAAACTTCAGGCACGCCTAACGTTTGATACCGTTTCAACTTAGTAGCAGAACCGCTTGTAAATATCACCTCAATAGACAGGTCTGGAATGGGTTTGGCTTCCCCGAAACAGTAAGATTCGTCTGCTTGGGCAGAGACTTCCCCTTCCTGCTCCTGGGTGACAGAGCCAGTGGGAACTATCCTGATATTCCACTCAAAGAAGAATGCTTCAATAAGGGAACCGATGATCGTCTTGAAAATTTCGTGTGGTTGCCCTGGCATCAGTACTTCGATCACTCCGGCATAGTAAGCTAACCTAACGCCTGGTGCATCTTCTAAGCCTTTTTGGACGTGCTTAAACTGTTCCCAGGTGCGATTATGGTAGAGAGTTACCTGATCTTTTGATTTTGCTTTCTCAAGCGTCTGAATCATGGCGATCGCCCCTATTTACCTTGCTGTTTGTCATTGAGCTTGACCAATAATTTAAAAATCAGTTCGAGCAAACATCGCTACTCATTCTCCCCGGCTGTGAGAACTTGATATGCCGTCAGATTAATCGTTCTAAAGGTTAGAGATTGAATCCGATCGCCCCCTCGAAACTCTACTGCCTCATAACTGCTGCCAACTAAAGACAACACCAAGACGACAGCCCGCGTCGGGTCAACTAGCCAAAACTCAGGGATGCCCCGCCTGGCGTACTCCTGACGCTTATCAATGTAGTCACGATCGTAGTTGTCTGAGCCTGGTTCCCCTGGCGAAACGACTTCCACTACTAGGAGTGGAACGGGCATATCAGGCTGTAAAAATGCTTGCTTTTCTCGGCTGATTGCACGTTTTGAGGCTTCAGAGTGAACGGTCAGATCAGGTTCTCGGGCTGTGACTTTAGCAGAATCTACGGCAATCAAATTCTTGATCCCAATCCGTGACTTTGGAACCCCTATCTGAAAAAAGAAGACTCCGAGAAAGAAAGCAATGTCGAGATTCAGCGGACTTTCAGCACCCATAGCGACTAGAACCCCATTGACCAATTCATAGCGGGTGTCGGTGCCGTCGTCATAAGCTAGGTATTCCTCAAACGTGAGTCGTTGGGTGGTTGTTTGGTGCATGGCGATCGCCCTCATCTGACAGAGTAAAATTCACCGTAGAATCCGTTGAAACTGTTTAGCGATACGAGTTTCAGCCTTTTTTTTGGCAACGTCCGATGTATGCCGTGCTGCGTCCCTAAGCACTGAATCAGCCACCATTGGGGAACGGTAGGCGCTGGCGATACAGGAGATTGCCGCGAGATAAGAATTACATGGATCGTACAAGCAAAAACGTTTAGCGGTGTCGTAGTCACTGCTTTGTAGCGATCGTAACGCTTCTTCCTCTAGTTCAGTTGGTGGATCGCCTAATTCTTCAAGCAAACAATCTGTTAGTAACTTAATCGCCTCCAATGGCAAGTCTGCAAGTTTTTGGCGCGATTCTGAAACTCTTTCATTAAAGCTAATCATTCTGGCTCCTCATTACTTCCAAAAAAAGAATTACTGTCTAACTCTTCCATTGCCCTGATGGGCGCTTCGTTTACAACTGCTCCCAAGTCTTCTCCTCTGACCAGTCGCCTAAAACACTCTTCAATAGTTAATCCATGTCGCTCTGCTAAATAGCGGAGTTTCTTTATGTAATGCGATTTGTGCCTACAAAGATGACCGCGCCAAGACTGTACAAGAATTGATTTAACAGTCTCGTTATTCATCACTGAAATAGCTCTTAACCAGTCCTCCTCGTCCTGGCTCATGTCCAAAGCTCCGGTGTTGACCTTTCCCATTTGGCGGTAATCCATACAACGTACCAATAATACGCCAGCAATAAACTGAAAGCATATTTCTCTAGAGCAATGTGTAGTTGACATATTAATGACATACTATTAGTATGCTATTAACGGACAGCTACCGGATTTTTACACAACTTCAGGAGTACAACTAATGGAAAGTCAAGCAAATTCTACTTTTGAGGGCGTTGAATCAACAGTTATCCCGTTCCTCGGACAACCTACGGACATGTCCTCTGCCAGTCCGCTGGACGCGGCAACGGACGAGCGATGGACAGATGACGGACAGGGTAGTGGACAAAACCGCACTTTCACCTTCAAACAGGCATCCAAAATCTTAGAGTGCAACGAATCGACCCTACGCCGTCGCTACTGGCAAGAAAAAGTTGAGCCAGCCTTCAAACACTGCCCTACCCCACTACGCACGATCACTCGATACAACCGCGATAATCATCCTGTTTTTGAGTTCAGCAAATTTGGTTTAGAAGTACTGAAAGCTTTTCTAGTTGCCAAGTCTGAAGGTCGTGAAGACAAGTTCTTGATAGAGGCGCGACTACGGTATCCTACTCCAATTGAATCAATCTCCCAAAAGCAGGACAACGTATCTCTCAGCCCTATTGAAGTATTACCACGAGAAAATGACCAGACTCCCAATAGCAACACTTGCGGTAACGGCAACGCCACCCATCCTAGTAGAATGGTGCTGCATATCGGCTCAAGTCTCTCTCTGCCAGAGGTTCCTAGTGTTGTCACCCCCGGCAATGATGCTGCTTATCTTACTCAAGCCCAACAGCGTTTGCAGCAGTTTGAGGCAATGCAACAACAAGTTCTCGCCCAGATGGAACAACAGCAGAAAGAAGCTGAAGACCTTAACACTCAGTACCAGGAAGCAACCAGCCTAAGCGATCAGTTACTCCTGCAAGAGTTTCAGTTGAAGGGCGTTCAACTCGGTTACACCGCTCTACAACTAAAGCAACAAGCCTTCAAATCAACGGTGCAAGCTGCCGAAGCTGGAACCCTACCAGTGCCGGGAAAGCCTCAATCCGAAAGCGGTCAACCGCAATCGGCGTAATTATTGTGGCGATCGGCTTACTCCTAGTTTGGTTGAGCGTCCTGCACCCTTCCCAAAAACCTCACAGTTTTCAGATCAATGGAAAGCTCCAAACTCGCTGAACTAGCTACTGCAAACTTTGAGCTAAATCGATCGCTACTTCAGATTCAATCCGCTCAAATCGCCTGCAACCTGACCGTGCTTAAATCTCAAATTTCATCCCAGGCAAACGATTTAGCCTTGATCCGCTACCAGCAGGTAGAAGTTTCTCTAGCCCTTGAAAACGTTCCTTCTCAATCCTCACAGGTGCAACTCATGATTACTACTGAAGTTGAGCTACCAGAACCCCTATTCCGTCGCCTTTTAGTTCTGTTAGATGCCAATCCTACTCAAAGTATCGATACCCTTTTCACGCAGGCACTAGAGGTTTACTTAAGCCAGCAACCTGCATAAGCTCCAGGTGATCGCCCGATCGTGTAGAGCGCGGGGGGTTCCGTCTACCTGCTAATCTTTCTTCTCTATCCAATCATTAAAGGAGATTTACCCTCATGTCCGCTAAAAAAACTACACCTGATCAAACGACCCCTGCCGCCACCGAGCCAATCAAAGACTTAGCTGATGTTCTGGCAATTGAAGTCATTCGGACAGAGTTGCCAGGTTTGGTCAGAGCGAGAGTCAGGGAGCTTCTAACCTCTAATAGACCTGAAGACCGTGCCAAGCTGCAAGAAGTTTTGCAGCAGATTGGTTTTGTGATCGCAGCCGAAGCCCTTTCTGACTGTCTAAAAGCGGCTGTTTCTGCATCACAAAGGCAACTCAGCGAGGCTACTCCATGAAACCGTTAAACATGAAGTACGGGCTGCAATTCAGGGAAAGAGAACCCGCGCAGTTCTTATCACCGAAAGTGGAAGCGTAATTCTTAGCACTATTTTAGTCAGAAACGTCAGTTAATCGCCTGCCGCTTCCATCATTTTTTGACCAGTTCAGACACCCAGTTTTCTGAGGCAATTATAAGGAGCTTTCATCATGCCACTAAATAACAAGAGTCCAGGAAAGACGACAAACAGAAAACAAAAGACCGATTCAGCTCCAGGTTCAATTCCAGAAATTCAACCACAGCCGAACAGCAGTACTAACCACAGCGGAACAACTTCAAAAGGGATCACAAGTATTGCCAACCGAACTGCTGCACCATTAATGGACCTTAGTGGTGTGGCGCATGGATTGAACTTTCCATCCTTTGAACCCAATAGCTACTTTGCAACCAACCTGTTTACTGATTCTTCTTCGTTGCCCAGAACAACGAAAGCTGCGGCTGATGCGATGGTGCAAAGCATCGAGGAGAAGCGACAAACGCTTCGGGTTGCGATGGCAAACTTGGGCTTGAACCAAGATGTTGTGAAAACGGGAACAGAATACCGGAAACTTCAAGGCTTAGCCGTTGACTATGCCAAAGTTGGGATGGCTAACGGTACAAAGTACATGCAGTACATGACGGCTGGCGTTGACCAGATGGTTGCTCACGTTAAGCATGATCAAGCCGTTGAGAGACTCAATCAAGAAGAGCATGTCTTATCTGGAATGCGCGGTATTACTCCGTTAATTCCGGTTGAATGGGCTGCTAAGAGAGAGCTTAAGCTTTCAAAAATCCAGGATCTAAAAACAATGGTGCTGGGAGCGAACGTCAAGATGACCGAGCAGATAGGGACTTTGGGCGCTAGCTTTGAAAGCGATTTGCAGAGCCTCGGTTAGTTTATAGTCAGCAAAAAGGAGTAGAAGGGGGCAAAGAAGGTGAAAAAGACCCAATATGAGCGCCAAAACCTGGCAGGTCAGATGACCAGACCCTTATTTTTAGCAGATCTGATATCTGCTGGATTAGGCTGTCTTGGGGTTTTCTTTATCGTTCAGCCCTCTTCCCTTGCTAAAACATTCGGGCTTACAAACTTAATGGCTGGAGGTGCAACGGCTGGGATTTCAAGACTAAATCATAAGCGATATATCGATATTGCTTATGAGCATCTAACTTGTCAAAGCGATCGCTCTGAACAGGAAATGACTAGGTTAACTGAGGAGTTGCATAGGTTGGAAGGCGATGTGTTAAATCTGTCAGATGAGCTAAAGGAAAATAGTGATCTGCTCGAAAGGCAGGTTCAAGCTCAACTTCATGCAGAAAAATATTTAACAGGTGTGATCGGTCGCCTTTTAGCTGAAAAAGAAACGGCTGAGCAAGGGTTAGAGAAGGCAAATATAAATCTTAAAGGCTTAGGCGACTCCCAGGACATCCTTTTGGTAAGGCTTAAGGGAACTGTGAGGGAGTCGCTAGATTACTGGAGTCAAAGGCTAATAAGTCTAATTGAGAGTGCTAAAAAGAAAAATCCAGATTTGGAATCAAAGCTTTCTAAAATTGCTGAAAGTTTAGCCGATAAGGTTGATTATTTCGAGGAAGAGCTAGAAGCAATCAAGAGTAACAAAGACGGTATAGGCGACTGTATAGACGAGCTAATAAGCCTGCTTCACGGTATATACGATCATTTTGGGCTTACTCGCATTCAGATAGTCAATTCTCTGCATATACGGGACAAACAAAATCTGATAGCAAAAGTTGAGCTTCTAACAGAAGAAACTGAGAGGTTACAGGCTCAAGATGTTGTCCCTCGTAACCAGTTACAGACCTTGATTGACAACTACAAGGCAAGGCTAGAGGAGTTTCAGGCAAGCTACTCTGAACATACTGGGGCAACCTTAGAAATTGCTCAACAACTTGAGCAGGAAGTCTTAGGACAAGATCCTGTGTTTGAAAAGATGCAGTTTCTGCTTGAGCAGCAGATTCAACAGATCCAAACATTAGAAGGAAAGCTTAAGCAGGCTGAACAAATTAAGCTCTTTGAGGGGGTAAGCCCCTGGCGGGAGACGGCTAACAAGGTGCTGATGCACTTTGCGGGGCATTCGATCGTGTGCGATGCCGGAACTATCCCCATTAACGAGACTGCTCACGATATTGAATTTTACGTAGTGCCTCGGACTCGGATCGGCATGTCGTTGGTTCAGGCTGATATTGAAAAAGCAGCAGAAGCTCTGAGACTTCCATTAGGTGTGAAATCTATAAAAATCTCGATTGAGGGAAAAAACATCAAGGTCAGAATCCCTATTAGAGATAAGCAGCAGGTTGAGAAGGAGAAGCCAGAAGACCTATTGGGACGCTCTGTAGACCTCTGGAGCATGTACGTTGGCTCAGAGTATCACCTAGTCATCTTTGCAGCCACACAGAGCGGAAAAACAAGCCTTGCCGACGAATTAAACGCCATGATGCATATTCGCTTAAATGGGCGGATTAAGTTTCATGCTGTAACCCTTAAAAACGATGGTGATAGGGATCAAGAGAAAACTAGAAGATTCGTCAAACCTCGCTTTATGGCATCACACGAAGCCTACAGAAACGCCATCTGTGAGATTCACGAAGAGATCGAGAATAGAAACCTTCTGCTTCAGGTAAACGCTGATAAAAGCTTTGATAGAGAGGTATTTCAGTGGGATGAGTATGGGGAATTTTACAGGCTCTCTTCTGATGAAGAGAAAAAAGAAGGGAAAAAAGCTGTAATTTCGCTCCTTCAAACAGGAGGAGGACTCTCTTCTGAAACAGGCATGGGATTATCTCTAACCTTAATTGCCCAAAACCCTTATGTCTCAACTTTAGGGTTACTGCGACCAGACCTTGCCAATGCTTGCATCATCATTGTTGGCGATAAAAATATTCGTCTTTTCTTAGAGTCTGAAGTGTCAAATCATGGCATTGATGAAGAAGACCTTTTGAGATTAAAAGAGGAGCTAAAAGTGTTCAAAAATGCTTCAAGAGATGCCTCTGATAAGGCAGCTAAAGTTGCTCTTGAGCAGGGGCAAGACGCAGCAATTTCTGTGCGTCGTTGTCCTGAAAATTACTACTCCTTAGTAGTTCCTTCTAAGGCTGGATTAAAGCCTTTAATTATCTACAACCCCACTCCAGGACAATTTACAAATCAGCTAGTTAAAAAGGTAAACGCAGCCCTAAAAATCATCTGCCCCGATTGCAAAACTACAGATGTAAAAAAGATGGGGAAGACGGGAAACAGGTATAAATGCCTTAATTCCTCGTGTTTGCGTCAAACCTTTACCCAGAAATAGATACACGCCTTTTTACAGAACTGTATGTACATGCTGTAAAAACTGTAAAGAAGAGCTGTAAACCCGTGCGATCGCTGTAATAAGCACTGTAAGGGTAACGTGCTAAAACTCTAAAACCCCTGATACGGATAGCTGTCCTCGTTACAGTCTTTACACTTTTCACCATAAGAGGTCTTTATCCCCTATGTACGCTCTCCAACCTGGTCGTTTCTCGTCTGAACGTGAGCTTCAAGATTACTGCATAAGAGTTTTAAGGTCTAAAGGAATACAGTGCAAAGAGGAGGTTTGGAATGGTGATATCAGAGCAGATATTGTTACTCCAAAAGCTGTAGTTGAGTGTAAGAAAATCCTGGATCGAGATTCAATTTATCAAGCGTTTGGGCAGGCTCAAGCTTATAGACAAAATCTTAAGCGAGAAGAGATTTGGATTGTAGGGCAATACCCAACCGATCCAGCAGCCAAAGCACAAGCAATAAAGATTGCTAAGGAGATAGAAAAAAATGGACATGTAACTGTAAGTTTTATCGATGATGATGAGTTCTGGAAAGAGGATTATCGAAGAGGAGGATTTGAGACATGGAGATACGTTTGCTTGTTTCTGGGGATACTTTTTTTGTTACTCGCTTTTACCAGTTGGAATAGAAAAAGATGTGCTGCAACATCGCAAAGTTTTGATATTCAGCATGTTTCTGGGTTTCAACCAAGTAACGTTTGAAGGTAACGCAAGCAACGTTTGAAGGTAATGATTCCTCAGCTTGTAGGTGCGTCTGTAGAATAATCGCTAAGCTACTAAGAAGTTCCCGAAGGCTCACCTCATGAGAAGCAAGGAATTACGAGTTGTGAAAAAGAAAAAGCTCTTTAAAAAGAGTGAGCTACCACTACTTGAGCAGTCGTCGAAAGCATCATCATCGCCACCACCAGTAGCACAAGCGCCGTCAGCTTCAAAGAAAATTGCAACCTCATCTTTTCAGACGGTTGAGGGTGCAGATCTCTTGCCTGTTGCCATCCCCAATTCTTCTCCCTATGGACTGTGCTGATGTGGAAAGTCAATTACCATTCCTGGGCTTGACTGCTATCTGTGCGCTCGGTGTGGCTGGGTCGGAAAGATCCTCGGTAGTAGACGATAATTCCTTCTGCTCTTTAGTTCCTAAGCTAGTGGCAAATTCTATGACTTTTGAAAATAATGGACAGACTTGGCAAGTGGTTGAAGACTGCCAGAACGGTGTAATCGCTGTTCTTGTGGTCGATGGCAAGCGCACTCAGCGAAAAGGTTATTTCCCTGCTCCTGTAACTGCTAGGAGCGATCGAAATGATTAATGTTTGTGTCATTGGGCAAAGACTAAAAGTCCACAGCCCTACAGCCGATGGGGACATATTCGATCGAGATGCCACAGTCAGAGGCTACACCGATGAGGATGAAATACTAGTTAACGTGAGTTCGGGTTAAGACTGCTTCGTAGCTGTCAATTGGCTGAAATGGCGTAAATACGTTAACGATTTTCTCAAAACCACAATGGTAGAATGCGGGTTTCAGCTTATCCCGAACTCACGTTAGTTAGGTTTGACGATCAAGGCTATGCTTGCCGCCTACCCGCCGATTGGCTGTTCGATCTAATTCTGGGTGAGCCAGTGTCCCACTGGCAAGTATGGGAGGTCTCGCGGGGCGCTCGCCTAATGAAAGATAGCTTTGAAACGCCACTTTAAGCTGAATATTTTGCCAATGAACAGGACAGGGAATCCCACCGAGTCGCTGCACGGCATGATAACTGGGTTCCGCCGCTTCAATTCGAGGTTAGGATAGTTCCAATGGAGGGCGATCGCCATGCTTACCACTGACAAAAACTATCGCTGGCAAGGCTACGGGGACGGCTTTGGTAACCGGCATTCTCATTGCCGCATCCGCATTTTTCACGCTCACCCTGAATCGGTTGTAGTCGTTGTCTCAGACCAGGGAAATGACACTGGCACTTCAATCACCAACTGTGTAGGGCAGTTAGCCACTCTGGCTAAAATAGCCCAACGCGCCAAAAATGTACAAGTACATTTCAAACCCTTACTAGTAAAGAGCTTTATCGATTAGCCTCGATCGAGGCTAATCGTGCAAAATCATATCTCATATCTGTAGTTTATGCACTTTGAATTTGGCAAGGGTTCTAGCACTATAAAGTGGGGCGAGATCTAGGATATCAGTTGAAATCAATATGCCGTGCGGAAAGTATACTCTCTGCACTCCCCAAAAATCTAGGCAAAAGGAACGTTATTGAGGCGTTCGATCAATCCTATCCTCAAAGTACTTTGATGACTGAATTGGCTAAACATACAAATTTGGCGCGTTGGGCTATTTTAGCCTCTTCTGGTTTCCGCTTTCGCTGCCCTTACGGGGTAAGCGGTATGCCAAATTCATTGCTTATTTGATTGCATTTGGCATACACCCTGCACGTCCGAAGTTCATCACTACAATGAGCAAAGATTAAAAATGCTTGCGGCATGAAATCAGCAAGCATTTTTTCTTTATTTTTTCCTAAATGGCACTACCCTAATCTGCAATGCCGAGGGCTTTGAGTTGTGTAACGAGCTGCTCTCCAAATACGGCTCCGTCCTTAAAAAAGACTCCCGGTTTGCCGATCGGTGCGGCGACTTGAATCCATTTTCCTTTTTCCGAATTGAACTTAGCACCTGTCCACAGATGAATCCATTTTCCAGCAGGCAAATAGAGCTGCACTGTTTTAGCACCTTCGTTCAAAACTGGCGCAACCAAGAAGTCAGAACCCAGCATGAATTGATAGCGAAGATCATAGACATTCGGATCGTTGGGATAGTGTAAGAGTGTTCCCAAAAATAGATGATCCTGAGATACTGGGGACATTGAGATAGCAGGTAATCTGATGCCACCAAAACCCGCGATTGCTCTGAGTGAAGTGCTCAAGACGTTGTATAAGAACACCGCAAAGAAGCTCAAAG
>JBBRCV010000091.1:0-20035 GCA_038204505.1 Elainellales cyanobacterium | reverse complement strand
GTTTGAAGTTTATTTGATTACTCTTGACCCGACGGTGGGCGATGAGATTCAAAAAACTCGACCTTGTTTAGTGATCTCACCCGATGAAATGAATCGCTACATCAGCACGGTAATGATTGCACCCATGACTACCAAGGGCAGGGTTTACCCTAGCCGAGTTACTTGTCGCTTTCAGGAGAAGGAAGGGCAAATTGTGCTAGACCAAATTCGCACGGTGGATAAAGCGCGATTGATCAAGCGGTTAGGGCAGCTTGAGCAGATAGAACAGCAAGAGGTTCTGGCGGTTCTGGCAGAGATGTTTGCGGCGTAGTCGGATTCAACTACTCAGATTCACTTATACCCATTTGAATTTGAAGTTTTAACCTCTGCGATACAGGCGCAAGATGCGATCGGGAGAAACACCCAAATAGTATGCTGCGATCGCAACCTGGTTAATTAGCGTGGTTTTGATCACCCCTAGCTTTTGCCATCTGCGCCCTGACGTGGTGACTGAGGCAGGGGCGATCGCTATTTTTCCTAATTTCTGCAATCGCTTCATTAATTCAAAGTCTTCCATGATGGGCAGTTGGGCAAAACCGCCTAGTTGCCGGAAAGTTCCTGCTGTTAAGAAAATAGCCTGGTCGCCGTAGGGCATTTGCAGATAGCGCGATCGCCAGTTTACGCCCCACTCAACCCAGCGCAGCCCTGGCAGATTGCCCTCAATGGCTAATTCAAATGCACCTGCTACAACTTGAGGCTGCGCTAAGGTTTGTTGCACCAGTTCTAAAAAATGGTCGGGTAGGCGAGTGTCAGCATGGAGAAACAGCAGGAGGTTGGAGTGAGCGATCGCGGCTCCCTGGTTCATTTGTGTGGCGCGACCCGGTTCGGAGGTAATTACCGTTGCGCCTAAATTTTTTGCCAGGGCGATCGTGTCGTCTTCGCTGCCGCCATCGACTACGATGAGTTCGATTGGGGCGATCTCCCTGAGATACCCGCAAGGGGTCGCTTTATTCCCCCAGCGCTCAAGGGCTGTGGCTTCATTCAGCGTTGGCACAATGATTGAAATAGGTGGGCGTTGGGCATCAAGGACGGCTTGCCAAATGGGGAGATCTTCGGGATAGTCAATGTCGCTGAGCGCTGGAAGATGGGCAACTGTGAGTTTTAGCTGGTTGGCGATCGCTACAGTCTGTTGCCGAACTTCTGATGTACTCCAATTGATCCCCTTAAACACCTCTGGGATCAATCGCCGTAAGCCAATCAGATAGTAGCCGCCATCTGTAGCATCGCCCAAAACTAGATCGTGGTTTTGGAGGGCTTGAAAAGCTTGGGTAAGGCGATCGGCATCCAGTCCGGGACAGTCGGTGCCGATGATGATGACTCGATCCATGCCTGTAGCAAAAGCGTTTTGGGATGCAGTAATGAGGCGATCGCCTAGATCTCCTTCGCCTTGGTGTCGGTAAACCCATTCAGTGCCTAGCCAATCTTGCATTTGCCCTTGTGTGGAGCGATCGTCTGCAAACCAGATTTCTACTGATATAGCAGAGGCTAGATTTTTGACCTGAGCTAAGGTGTGTTCCGTCATTTGGCGCTGCAAAGTAGCTGCACCTTCGGCTCCGAGGGCAGGAATGAGGCGAGTTTTGGCTTTGCCAGGGCGGGGATAGCGGGTGAAGATAATCAGGCGTTCTGTCATCAATGTGTATTCCTAAGCTTTTGGCTCTGGGATGGTCACATCGATAGTAGTGACTTGGGCATTGGGGCTAAGAGTGCTGAGGGGTGGATTAATCTCTTTAGCGTTGCCGACGACTAAGGTAACAATGTTTTCGGGCTTGAGATGGGTTTGGGCTGCTTTTTGAATTTGGGCGGTAGTCGTAGCTTCAACTTGCTTTTGATATTGAAAGATAAAGTCTTCAGGATAGTCATAGTAGTCGTAGCGCATCACCCGCGAGAGGGTTTGCCCTGGGGTTGCGAAGCTGAAAATGAAGGAGTTGATTACCGAGTCTTTGGCGCGGGTTAGCTCTTGAGCGGTCACAGGAGCAGTGCGGACTCTTTCCAGTTCAGCAAGGGTAGATTTGACGAAGGGAACTGTGGCATCAGAGCGAGTTTGACCACCGCCAATAAACACGCCGGGGTAGTCGAATCGGGCTGACCAGTAAGCGTAAATGCTATAAGCTAAGCCTTGGCGCGATCGCACTTCGTTCATCAATCTGCCGCCAAAACCATTCATCACTTCGTTGAGAACTGATAGCGCTGCAAAGTCTGGGTCACTGAGCTTGCCGCCGAGATGACCGATCAGCACATTGCTTTGGGTCAATTGCGGCTGATCTACAAGAAAGACTCCGCCTTTTTTAGCCTGGGCAACAGCAGGTAATGTGCTGCGGTCTTGGAAGGCAGCGGCGTTGGGGTCGGGTTGCCAATCGCCTAGCTTAGACTCGATTAGCGATCGCATTTTCGCAGGTTCAAAATCGCCCACAATGCCCAGCAGCATATTGTTGGGGTGATAATATTTCTTGTAAAAATTCACGATGTCATCGCGATCAATATTGTCGAGCGTCGTGTATTCAACCGTGCGGGCGTAGGGGCTGTCGGCTCCGTAAATCAGCTTTTGAAACTCGCGGCTAGCAATTTCGGCAGGGTCATCATTACGACGGGCGATACCGCCTTTGGTTTGGTTTTTAGAGAAGTCAATCTTTTCTTGAAGAAAGGCGGGTTGACGCAACACTTCTGTGAATAAGCCAAATACTTCGTCTAAATCTTCGCTAAGGGCACTAAAGCCAGCGCTACCGGAATCAGTGCCAATACCAGCTTCAACCGAGGCGGCACGTTGCTCTAGGATTTGGTTAAGAGCATCGGGGGGATGTTGGGGGGTGCCGCCGCTACGCATCACTTCGCCAACGATGCTGGCTAGACCCACTTGGGTAGCAGGTTCAAGGCGATCGCCAGTATACACAGTCACCGAACCCCCAACTAAGGGCAGCTCGTGATCTTCCATGAGGTAAACCTTCATACCATTTTTCAACTCAAAGCGCGTGAAATCGGGCACTTTGATTTCAGGAGCGGGGGGAAACTTGAGGTCAGTGTAATGGAGTGGAGTAAGGGCAAGGGCAGGAGAGCGACCGAAGATAATGAGGACGAGTGTTAGTACTGCCAATCCTGTAATTACGGGCTTTGCGAATCTTCTACCTGGAAACAATTTCATGCTCATTTAAGTTTGACTTTTGAATTTTTCTCAATCCCGAATGCTTAGCTAGCAGATAACAACTTGCCAACCGTTAAATTCTTTGGTTGAAACGTCTCCTGCGCGACTCGCTGCACGTCTTCAGCGGTGACAGCTTCGATCGCCTTCAAGTCTTCAAACAGGTTGCGCCAAGTGCCCGTTTTAGCCTCGTACTCAGGCAAAAGGCTTGCCATGCCTTCATTAGAAGCAAGGGTGCGAAGTAAGCCCGCTCTAGATTGAGTTTTGACGCGATCGAGTTCTTTGGCAGAAACGGGTTCGGTTTTGAGGCGTTGAATTTCGCTGTCAAGGGCGGCGGCAACTTCGTCAACGGTATGACCGGGGGCGGTAAGCGCGTAGATCAGCACTAAGTTGGAGTAGCGATCGCCCGGAAAAGTATCATCAATGCTGACGCTGAGCGCGATTTGCTGCTGTTCCACCAAAGATCTGTAGAGGCGAGAAGTGCGCCCGTCCGTCAGCAGACTGCTAATCATGGAGTAAATGGGACTGTCAGGGCTGGTTATAGCCGGACGCTGATAGCCTTCCATGTACCAGGGCTGGGTTTGCAAAGTGACCGTAACTTCTCTAGAAGTGGTTTGGGCTGGGACGTTGACCGTCACATCGGGCGCACTAGAGTGAGTTTTGAAGCGTCCAAAATAAGCTTCCGCCATTCGTTTGACCTGTTTGGGGTCAACATCTCCAACCACGGCTGCAATGATGTGGTTTGGGGTGTAGTAGGTCTGGTAAAACTTCTGGATGTCTTCACGAGAGAGGTTTTGAATGTCCTCTGCTGAGCCAATCACTGGGCGACCGTAGGGATGTCCTGGCAGAGCAGTTTTCAGGAATTCTTCAATCATCTTGCCGATGGGAGAGTTGTCCGTCCTCATGCGGCGTTCTTCTAAAATCACGTCTTTTTCTTCGTAGAACTCCCGAAAAACGGGGTCTAGAAAACGCTCAGATTCTAGAGACATCCACAGCTCTAGCTTATTGGCAGGGAAGCTGTAGAAGTAGCGGGTGGCATCGGCTGAGGTCGTGGCATTGAGTCCTACACCGCCTGCTTGTTCAACAATTTGCCCATATTTATTTTGTTCAACGTACTTTGCTGCGTCAGCTCTAGCGGCATCAAATGCAGTCTGGAGGCGGGTGACTTCTGCGGCGTTTCCAGCAGCTTTGGCGGCTCGAAGTTGAGCAAATAGCTTGTCGATCTGATCGAGGCTGACTTTTTCGGCTTTGTAGTCGGTCGTGCCAATACGTTGAGTGCCTTTGAATGCCAGGTGCTCTAGAAAGTGAGCTGCTCCGGTTTTACCTTCAACTTCGTAAGCTGAGCCAATGTTGACGTAGGTCATTAAAGAGACGACAGGTGCTTGATGGCGTTCCATGACGATAAACTTCATGCCGTTGGCAAGGGTAAATTCTGATATCTTGCCGATCACTTTGTCAATGTAGGGCTGGATATTGGCAGGTTGGCGATCGCCAACCTGTTCACTAACAGGCTGTTTACTAGTAGTAGCGGGTTGAGCAAAAGCGGCAGAGGGAACTCCTAAAATGAAAACGATCGCCAAGATTGCGATCGCCATTTGCCGCTGAAGCTTGTTCAAAAAAGACGAACGCATAGAAACCTGACCCGATCAACACAATTCATCAAGGATAAGTGAATTTTAGCTCTATGGCTTCCAGCGGCGGCTAAAAGGGTTGAATCGATTAGCGCTCGTCCCACTCCTGGGCGGCATCGGCGATCGCTTGATCAACCGTTTTTTCGCCCAGCATTGATGCTTGCAGGTTATCGTAAACAATTTTTTGTAACTCTTTGATGTCTTTATTGGCGGGCAATAAAACCTCGGCATCCTGCATTTGCTTAGCACTAATAGTGCGAGCTTTGTCTAAAGGAGCCTTAGCAGTAGCGGTGGTAAAATAATCGTCTGCGAGGGCAGCAGTTGTGGAGGGTAAAACGTTTGCCGCTTTAGCAAAGGTCAGTTGGTTAGCGTTATTGGTGACGAAGAGGGCGAACTTAAGGGATGCGTCGGGCTGATCGGTGTTGCGAGGAATAACGAGATTCATGACCGCGACGTTCTTTTTGGCGGTGTCGCCGGAGATTTGGGGGGCGGTGGCGGAAACTTTGGCGATCGCCGGGGCATTAGTTTCAATCGTTTTGAGGAACTGCGGTCCCGAAGTCAAAATCGCCGTTTCACCTGCTTGATAAAGTTCGATCGCCCTTCGATGTCCTTGAGTCCGCGCTTCTTTGGGCAAAAGTCCCTGCTGAGACAGATCTGTCCAATACTGAAACACGGCTTTCCCAGCAGGAGTGTTAAACGCTGCCTTCCCTTGAGCATTCAGCAGCGGAGCACCCATTTGCACAAATGACTGAAGCGCCTCCGCAGAATCTTCAGGTACAAACGTCATAAAGAAAGCGTACTTTCCAGTTTTCTCTTTCACCTGCTTGGCAACCTGTGCCAGTTCAGCGTAGGTTTTGGGTGGTGATGCCACGCCTGCTTTTTTCAGCAAATCTTGGTTGTAAATGGTAACGCTAGTCGTGAGATACCAGGGAATGCCAAAAGCTTTGCCATCCAGGGTTCCGGCTTGCCAAATTTTGGGCAGATATTGCGATCGGTCTTTGGCAGGAATGCGATCATCGAGATCCATCCAGGCGTTGCGTCCGGCAAGCTGGGCAGCAAAATCGGGGTTGAGGTTCACCACATCGGGGGCAGTTCCGGCTGATGTTGCAGTGAGAATTTTGCTCTGCATATCTGCCCAGGGCACATCCACCCACCGCACTTTTGTCGCTGGATTTTCTTTTTCAAACTGGGCAATGAGTGAGTTGAAATAGTCAGTGAATTGTGGCTGTAGTTGCATCGTCCAGAACTCAACTTCTGCTGAACTATTTGCTGGTTTTTCAGTACTGCCAGTGCTACTCGTTGTAGAGGAAGGGCTGCAACTACTGATAATCCAGCTTGTCAACAGTCCAAGCAAGGCAAGCGTTCCTAACTTTTTCCAGGTTCTCATCTGCATTGTCGGTTTCTGATGTCTCCCCCTCAATTTACCTTAGCTGATGATCTTTACGGCATCGGCGGAGGCTTTTGCCCGTTCTCTAGCTTCTTCGATAGTCGAACCTAGCGCCAACGCTACACCCATGCGACGATTTTTGTGACTGGTGGGTTTGCCAAATAGCCTGAGCTTGCTGGTGGGAACTTGAAGAGCTTTGTCGATGCCTGTAAATTGAGGACGATCGCTCACTTCATTTGCCAGAATCACCGCCGATGCTCCAGGGCTAACCAGATCAATCGCGCCAATTGGTAGACCCGCGATCGCCCTTACGTGCAGCTCAAACTCCGACATATACTGGCTCACCATCGTCACCATCCCCGTATCATGCGGTCGAGGGCTGACCTCGCTAAAGTAAACCGTCTCACCCTGAATAAATAGCTCCACGCCAAACAATCCCCAACCGCCCAACGCTTCGGTAATTTTGCCGCTCACTTCCTGACATTGCTGCAATGCACCCGGCGCAAGGGAACAAGGCTGCCAAGACTCCCGATAATCACCGCTAATTTGAATATGACCAATCGGCGGACAAAAATGGGTGCCATCGATCGCCCGTACCGTCAGCAGCGTAATCTCCGTGTCAAAATTCACAAACCCTTCCACAATCACCTTGGCGTTCTTCGTTCGCCCACCCGACTGAGAGTAGTTCCAAGCTGCTTGAATCTCTGCCTCGGTGCGTACAGTACTCTGCCCTTTACCCGAAGAACTCATCACAGGTTTTACTACGCAAGGCAAGCCTAGAGACGCGATCGCCTCCCGATATTCTGCCTCCGTCTCGGCAAACCGATAAGGCGAAGTCCTTAACCCCAATTCCTCAGCCGCCAACCGTCGAATTCCCTCACGGTTCATCGTTAGAAACGTCGCCTTAGCAGTCGGCACAACTCGCCAGCTCTCCTGCTCTAGCTCCATTAGGGTATGAGTGGCGATCGCCTCAATCTCTGGCACAATTAGGCTAGGGCGCTCCTGTTCAATCAGCGCTCTTAGCTTTGCCCCATCTAACATATTGATAACGTGCGATCGATGCGCCATCTGCATCGCCGGAGCATTTGCATAGGAATCAACTGCAATCACCTCCATGCCCAACCGCATCGCCTCGATCGCCACTTCTCGCCCCAGTTCCCCTGAACCGAGCAGCATTAAGCGTTGAGCCTGTTCTTGTAAGGGCGTGCCCCAAGGAGACAAGATTTGCAACGGAAGATTCATAAAGTCAGAATATCTAAGGAACTTCGGATGGAACTTCTTGTGGCTCTCTCACAGATTCCATCGGTTCTAAGGGTGCTTCTGGCGCCGCTTCTAGTAATTCCGTCTCTTTGCGCTTAGAAAACCCCCAAGCGAATAGAATCCCGATCGCTGCGATCATCGCCCAGTCCGGCGGCACATAGCTATCATTCACCACCTTCAACAACAGCCGTATGCCTACCAGTGCCACCGTCACAAAACCCGCGTCTTCCAAATGCTCAAACTCATCCAACCATCGAATAAACAAGCCTGCCATAAACCGCAGCGCCACCACCCCAATCAATCCACCCGTTAGCACCAGCCAAATTTGGTTGGAAACCGCGATCGCCGTCGTCACGCTATCTAAAGAAAACGCCAGATCCGTCACCGCAATCATTGGGATGGCTTGCCAAAGAGAGGTAAACCGAGGTCCGTGGTGATGAGAATCGCCGTCCTCATCCTTCCCACTAGACGTAAAGTACTGAAACACCAGCCACAGCAGATAAACCGCCCCCGCCAACTCAAATTGCCAGAATTGAATCACCCAGCTTGCCGTCAAAATTAAACCGACGCGCAGCACAAAGGCACATACTAAGCCAAAATTCAGGGCGCGACGCTGCAACGCAGATCCCTCTAATCCTTGAGCAATGGCAGCCAGAGCGATCGCATTATCCGCCGACAGCACTGCTTCCAACGCTACCAGCACAGGCAGCAACGCCAGCGAGTCGCGCAAATCTGAAGATGAACCTAATAGATGATCGAGCATTCCTTAGCGATATCCTGAATCTGAATTTTATAGAGATGTCATAGTGTGACGTGTCGAATTAACCCCACAGTTCTTAGAATAAAGCATGTATGAAGATGCTGCTTGCAAGCATCGACCCACTTATATTAATACTGTATTAATACTGACTCTTACTTAATCTCTTGCAATCCTCCTCCACTCCACTTCCTTCCCTTCTCGCTCGCTTTCGAGTCAGCTACCCAACAGGTAGCCTCGTTTCCGAGTTCCTCACCGTTCATGATGGCAATTATGCAATCCGTGCCTTGGCTCAAGTCGGCGGCACAATCCTTGCCTCTGGGATGGCAGCACATCCCAATCTTGAAATTGCCGAAGACCAAGCCAAAGCCAGAGCTTTAGAAGCGCTAGGTTTAACCTCACTGCCGTCTGACTCGTCCCCTTACCCGCTGCCCCAATGGGACGACTACAGCGTTTTGGTTGCACCTGCGCCTGTAGCTTCTCCAAAACGACCGAGCTTAGATCAACCCGATCCTCCAGCACTTGAGCCACTTCAGCCCGTCAAGGAAAAGCCTACTAATGAGCCGATCGCCATTGAGCCACCCCCAGCAAAAATACTAGAGCTAGTGCCTCAACGGGTAGATAGTCCTGAAAAAGACAAAGCAACTCAGCCTAAGAAAGACAATTCCGCAGAACAGTTACCCGGTGAAGAGACGCAAGACCGCTCCGACGAAATTGCTCGGATTGGCGTAGAAATGAAGCGCCTGGGCTGGACAACCATTCAAGGGCGGGAGTACCTGAAGCAACGCTATGGAAAGCGATCGCGCCAAGAACTCAACGACTCAGAGCTATTAGATTTTCTGGCTTATTTAGAATCTCAACCTGCCCCCTCTTCCAAATAGTGGGAAGAGGAGGAAAGTCGGAAATTAAACCGCGATCGCCGCCGGACGACTGCCCACAGCCCGCCGATCAATCACCTGATCGACCAAGCCATATTCCATCGCCTCATGAGCAGACATGAAGAAGTCCCGCTCAGTATCTTGCTCAATCTTCTCAATCGGCTGCCCTGTGGTCCGAGCCAGCGTATCGTTCAACTGCTTCTTCAGGTACAAAATTTCTCGCGCCTGAATTTCAATATCCGTCGCTTGCCCCTGCGCCCCACCGGAAGGCTGGTGAATCATAATGCGCGAATGGGGTAAACTCATGCGCTTGCCCTTCGTGCCTGCACTCAGCAAGAAAGAACCCATGCTGGCAGCCAAGCCCACACAGATTGTGCAAACATCGGGACGAATTTGGTTCATTGTGTCAAAAATGCCCAAACCTGCCGACACCGAGCCACCCGGAGAATTGATGTAGATATAAATATCTTTCTCAGGATCTTCTGCATCTAAGAACAGCATTTGCGCCACAACCAAATTTGCCAAATCTGCATCAATGGCTTGCCCTAAGAAAATAATCCGTTCTCGTAGAAGCCGAGAATAAATGTCGAAGGCTCTCTCGCCGCGACCAGATTGTTCAATAACGGTAGGAATCATGGACAATATCTCTGCTTATGGTTCTCCCCATTTTAACGACTTAGGGGCAGAGAAATAGAGGGCTAAATTAGGGGGGGAATCGGTAGGGATCTCCGTACCCACTACTGCTTCTTGGCTTCAACAACATGGAAACTGCTAAATACACCCACCGTTTCAAAGTGATAAGACGGCACCATCTTGCCCAAAAACGAGGGCAGCAACTCTCCCACTGATAAGTCTGTTTTGTAAAGGCTGACAACTCCAAAGTTCTGACGCTGAGTATTGGCAGAAATTAACCCTTTAATTTCAGACTGATTTTCATTTAACAACTTGTTGCACCCATCCTTCAACAGTTCCCCCGCATCTGCACAAGTGTTATCGCGCAAATACGCTGCTAATTGCTGAGTGGCAAATTCCTCATAACTGGCTTGGCTGGGATTGGTCACCACCATCGCCACACCTAACCCGACAAGCGCCATGCCGAACAAATAAAGACCAGTTTTCATATCGCATTAAATAAATAACTTTATTTCCTACCCTACTGGATACAGATGGCGATCGTCTGGTTTCGGTGATGTTTTGTGACTAGTGGCAAAGTTTTGCAGGTTGAATAGCCCCAACTCGTGCAAGTAATGTTATATTCATTAACGGTATGGCGAGCGTAGCCAAGTGGTTAAGGCAGAGGTTTGTGGTACCTCCATCCCGCGGGTTCGATCCCCGTCGTTCGCCCTTTTCATGGGTTGGCTAATAAGCCTTCCTTGATACTTTTTCTGATAACGACATAACTGAATAGCCGAAAGCTCAAATCAGATGGCGGAGGGCTTTGGAAGCGATTAACCCCGATGTCAGAAGCGCAATTGACTCAAGAAACTTGGGATGAGATTAGCCAGATTACCGCAACTTTCTCTCTTCTAGAGTGCGACAAGTGCGCGATCGCTTTAGGAGCTTACTATGCTTGGACTTTTTGAGGTTTTAGAGAATATCAAAACTAGCCCTGGACTGTATCTAGGCAAGCCTTCTGTGAGTGACCTTTTCATGTTCCTAAATGGATATGAATTCGCTCGTTCACAGCTAAGGATTGAGCTAACCGAGCAAGAAGAGCGCTTCCACGACGGATTTCAACCCTGGCTCCAAAAAAAGTTGGGTGTAACCAGTGTTACGTCTTGGGCAAAGCTAATCATGCTTTCCTGTCACGATGAAAAATCTGGTTTCGAGCGGTTCTTTCGGCTTCTAGACGAGTTTTCTCAGAAAAATTCATCTGCGATCGCGGCTTAGTAACTGAAGATGATTCTACCTATTCAACTAAGAATTAAAAAGCAAGAACTACTTTTGAAGTAGATATGATTTGAAGTTAAACAGCCAGCAACCCAAAGATAAAGTAAGGGCAGAAAAGATTAAGAGAACTACTAAATACAAGAAACAAACTATAAAATAGCTAGTCGAGGAGCCTAAGAATTTCAGGGAAGGCTCAATCAGTAAAGTAATGAAATAGCTTAATAATACGCCATGAACTAGATATGCTTCGTAAGTTCCGTTACTGACCGGAGCAAGCCACGCTTTACTTTTATTCTTTAACAGCCTGTCAATTAGAAAAACAAGGTTTAACGAAAGGATAAAAATTCCAACCCCTATAAAAGCATCCGAAATAAAGAGACCGACAGGAATATCATGCCCCTGGAATGGTATGGCGCTGTACTTCAAAGATAGAAAAATACCTAAACATTCCAGCAAAACTCCCAAGATGATCACATAGGGTTTTTGAAATATAGTGAACGCATCAATAGAACATCCGCGATTAAACCAGTATTTGGCGATCGCCATTCCAAAGCAAAATTCAAACACTCTAGTTAAAGCAATTCCTCCAGGGGCAAGTCCTCCATAGCCAAACCCTAAAATCTTATCAAATGCCAGTAGCGATACCGTGATAATGACTGCACTACTCACTGTTTTAACGAGTAGGCTAAGAATTAGAAAACTTTTTATAGGTAGCTTTTTAAGAAAATAGAAGAGAAATGGAAAGAGTAAATAAAGCTGCAAAAGAATGGGTATATACCAAGTTGCAGGAATAACATCAAGAAATATAGAACCCTTCACATAAGTTTTAAGCAACCCCAAGAAGCTATGATACTTGGGGAAATTCAGTAATAAATAAATTGCTAAAATCAGCCAGTACGACGGATATAGTCTGAAAAATCTTTTCTTGAGAAAATCAAACCAACGAATTCGAGCAATTTTCTTTTCAGCAAGCAGCGCCGAAAGGGTTAGACCAAAACCGCTCAGAATGAAAAAGAGAGGAACCGCTTGATAACCTATGCCAAATACAAAATTGAAGCAGTTAAATAAAAAGTGCTCCCAACTATTATTAGGGAACAGAAAAAGGGTATCAAACCCACACCGATATAAAGCGTCACCCTGAATGCCTAGACACTCAGGAGCCAGATGGCTCAGACTTGTAGTTAGACTACCTGCATTAGGTAGAATTCCTCCTACCCATAAGTGGCAAGCAAAAACTCCTAAGCAAGCGAATATACGCAAGTAATCTAGATAAATAATTTTCTTGGGGGCGTGCAAAGCAGGAGGATGTTGCATCAATTTTCTTAGTTACGCCTAATAGTAGTGAATCGGATCGTGGGCAAGGCATCGACCTTCAATTAACCCACATTTAGCATCCGCTGTGATCAGTCAATCACTCGGTAGAATGCTCCAGGTACATCTCGCCACAAATATAAGGCAAAATGCACCTTAGCCTAGCGTAACTCTGAAATTGGTCCAGTCACTAAATCACTTCAACCCTCACCTGGTCATATATCGCAGTCACACCTGCATCAACTTGTAGTTTTACTCGTGCTGAAAACATCGGGCTTTCGTCTTCCACTTTGCCGATCGCGCGAATCAATTCCCAGTTGCCGCTACCAGAGTGATGGGCGATCGCAAAATCGCGCCAAGTCTGAGTACTTTGTAGCCGCAGCGTTGCGCCGGGTCGGTTTGCCTTGACCCAACACTCCACCTGATAAAGTGTGTGTCCCTCACCTACAAATTCTTGGCTGATCCAGGTGAGATTTGTAGCCTCGACCCGTAAACCGAGATGTCCATCGCGGCTGGCTGTAGGATCGGTAAGCACTTTTCCATCGCCATCGATTTGCCAAACTGCGGGTTGGGAGGGCGTGATCCATTGCTCGAAACTGGCGTTGACGAGGGGGAGCGATCGCCCATCAGCTCGACTGAGTTGCGTTAAAACGTTCCGCGTGATTTGAGAAACTGGGCTATCTGGATCTTGCAATCCCCTTGCCCATTCGATAGTACCTGCGGTGAAAACATTGCCTTTATTGCGATAAATCCCCATCGTTGCCATGCCTGCTTGCCCTAGTCCAATGCCCCAATCTTTCAGCGCGGCAAAGGCAAGGACAATAAAGTTTCGGGGGGTGCCGTTGGTTCCAGTGACGACTGGAACGCCTTGAATTTCATGGAACTCCGCCGCGTCGGTTTCGTAGCCAACGATGTTATCAGCAGCCCCAAATCCAGCATCGTAGTCGAGTCCAGTCCCCTCAAAAACCCAGTGCTGCGGGAACCGAACCCGATAGTCTACGGCGGGGCGATCGCCATTTTCACCGCTCCAAAAAGCTCCATGGATATAACTCACACCTGTCATTTGTTCTTCGGGACGGTTGACGGGTTGGTCACGCCATCGAACTGTTTTAAGGCTGCGATCGCTCACAGGGTCTTGGCTGGCATCGCGGTAACAAACCAGCGTGCGATTACTTTGTTCTAGTCGTGCTTGCCACCAGCAAACATTGCCACCGAAGAACGCGACATTACCGCCCTGAGCAATGAATGCTTCAACGCGATCGCGCATTTCTTTCGACCAGTATTCATCGTGTCCAATGCTGAGGAAAAGTGCGTATTCGTTTAATAAATTGGGTTCGGCGTGTAAATCTACATTGGTGCAATAGTCAACGGCGAAGCCATTAGACTCAACCCAGCGAACAAAGTGAACATCCCACTGAATAAAGAAATTTGCTTCAGGATCAAGGGGGCGATCGAAAGTAACTTTATTAGATTTAACTTGACCTGTAGAATTATAGTCGTAAAGACTTTTACCACCCCAGTTATTATAGGCTTGATAGGTATTGACCGCTAACTGCAACAGAATTTTGGCACGACTGGGACGGATAGATTTCACAATGAATAACACATCGACTGTTGCTCTTAAACGACTAGTAAGCCGAGCAATGTAAACGCCACTCGTCCAGGTCTTCGGAATAGTAAGTTGATAGGCAGGTAACCAGCCACAACCGACTTCGTAAGCGTCGATCGGTGTGTCATAGTCTTTGGCGATCGCGTTAGCCTGATGCATCAAAACTTCGGTTTCACCTTGGCGATAAATCTCAATGTGAACATCAAAGTGCCCCGGTTCAGTACGAACATGGAAGGCTAGAGGGTTACCAGGATAAACGGATATGGCAGATGCATAGGCTTCGATGGGATTCATAATCCTGTCCCTTAATGAGATGCTGATTTATCGTCATTATCCGAGGTCAAGAGAGGGAAAGTGAGTCCCCCAGCGGGTAATCTTTAACGCAGAATAATTCTTAAACCTAAAAAGGGGCACCCAATGAGTGCCCCTAATCTGTATCAAGACTAAAAGTTCTTAAGCTCCTACAGCTTCCTTAGCCGCATACAAAACCTCAGCCGTAATTTTCTCAACGCCTCGCTCACGCGCGAACTTTTCAGTGTTGCGCTTCACCTTACCCCGGACGAAACCCGGAATTTTGTTCAGTTCTGCCAAACCATCTTTGCTCCAACCCAAGTCAGAGTCAGCCGAAATGCCCTTGGTGATACCTTCCTTGGTATCATGTCCGCCAAAGATTTCTAACAAATGATCTTCCATGCCCAAGGTAAAGGAGTTATAGACCAAATCGGCAATTTGATTAGTGCCTTCGTAGCCCATAAATGGCTTGTAACCAATGGGGAAGTTTTGTATGTGGATGGGAGCAGCAATCACACCGCAGGGAATATCGAGACGCTTACCGACGTGGCGCTCCATTTGTGTACCAAAGATTGCCGAGGGTTCGAGACGGGCGATCGCATCGCCAATTTCCCCGTTATCTTCGCTAATCAACACGTCATCGCAATAGCCGCTCACCTGCTCTCTAAACCAGTCAGAATCATACTTGCAGTAAGTTCCAGCTAGCACAACTTTAATTCCCATTTCCCGCGCCAAAATCTTGGTCATTGCCGCAGCGTGGGTATTGTCGCCAAACACAACGGCTTTCTTGCCCGTCAGGTTTTGGCAGTCGATTGAGCGAGAGAACCAAGCGGCTTGCGAGACATATAGAGTTTGTTCATTAATATATTCCTCGTAATCCACCACTGCGCCTTGCTCGTTCAGAACCTGCTGAATCTTGCGAATGCAGCGCGCAGTCTCGACCACGCCCATCGGGGTAACATCGACGTAGGGCGTGTTGAACTGCTCTTGCAAATATTGGGCAGTCGTTAAACCCAGTTCGCGGTAAGGGATCAGGTTGAACCAGGCACGGGACATATTCTTAATGTCGTAAACCGAAGCCCCTTCCGGGATCACAGCATTCACCTCAATGCCCAAATCTGCCATCAACCGCTTCAGTTCGGTGCAGTCGTGATGATTGTGGAATGCCAGGGTGGAAATGCCAATGATGTTAACCGAGGGCTTTTCGGTTTTGCCTTCGGGAAGTTCGCCGCGCTTACGGGCTTTTTCGGTGTAGTAATGAACGATTTGTTGCAGGGTGCGATCGGCAGCTTGCAGTTCGTTGTAGCGGTAGTGGTTAACATCCGCCAATATCACGTCGCCTTTGGATTCAACCTGGGCGCGATTAACGAAATTCTGCAAATCTTCTTGTAAAATGCTGGAGGTGCAGGTAGGAGTTAGCACAATTAGGTCGGGGTGTTCCTCGGCATCTTTGCGGGTGATGTTATCCACCACTTTTTCTTGAGAGCCGCGCGCCAGAACATTGCGATCGACCACGCTAGTGGTAACCGGGGTGAAGTCCCGCTCGCGTTCTAGCATGGAGCGCATGACGTTAAAGTAGTCGTCACCCAAGGGCGCGTGCATGATGGCGTGGACGTTCTTAAAGGAGGTGGCAATGCGAAGGGTGCCAATGTGGGCGGGACCCGCATACATCCAGTAAGCCAATTTCATAAAAACGATCTCCGTTATGCTGAGTGATCCGTTAGCTGAGTCATGAGAGCGCCGAGCACGACTTGAAGGAGCGATGGCGGCAAGTTTGAGGCTGTTTCTGATTGTCTCAGAGATGGAGCATTTGAAAATAGGGATGTAAAGGGAAAATGGAGAGGGGGCGATCGCTCTATCCTTTGCTCAGCAGGGCTTAGGCTCATATCTATGGTTGGCGATCGTTAAACAATTCTCAATAACTCTTAATGCGGTGAGCTGGGCAAGGTTTGAAGTAGAGTAGACTGAACCTGCATGACGGCTGTATTTGCTTGAATGATAAATCAGTAGCTTGAAGTCTTGGGAGTAACAATGATATGACCATTACTGCAATCAATTTGCCGATGGAAAAAATTTCTGAGTTTTGCGATCGTTGGCAAGTTACTGAGTTTGCTCTATTTGGTTCCGTCCTACGCAATGACTTTCGCCCTGAAAGTGACATTGACGTAATGGTGCAATTTCATCCAGAAGCCCACCCCACCTTCAGCAGCCTAGACCAGATGGAAGCAGAGTTAAAAACCACTTTTCATAGAGACGTTGACCTAATCACGCGTCAGGGTATTGAAACCAGTCGCAACTACCTACGCCGCCAAGAGATTCTTTCCTCTGCCCAGGTTATTTATGCAACAGGATCTTCAATTCCTGCTTGATATGCTGCAATCTGCGGAACTCATCATGAACTATACCGTTCAATGCTCGAAAGATGAGTTCGTCGGAAACGTACAACTTCAAGATTCAGTGATTCGGCGACTACTGGTGATTGCCGAAGCCGCAAGACGAGTTTCAGAACCAACCCGTCAGACTTTACCCAACATTTCTTGGCAGGAAATTAACGGAATGCGAAATCGGTTAGTTCATGAATATGATGACATAAACCTCAACATCGTTTGGGATGTTGTACAAATTGAGATACCAACGATAATCGAGGAACTGAAGTTACAAGTTCCACCTGAAAGTTAAATTAAGATATGCACTGTAAGCGATCGCTGGTGTTAGAAAAAGTGGCGATCGCTCTATCCCTAACTCTGCAAGGATTAAACTCATATCTATGCTTGGCGATCGTTAAACAATTCTCAATAACTCTTAATGCGGCAAGATATGCAGGGTTTGGAAATGCTAAATCAGTTGCTTCAAGCTTGTAGCTGATAGGGCGATCATTTCTTGGTGCTTATTTTACTGTTTTTGCATCCGTTGAACGTTAAGAGTTAGCTGGCTTTGGTAAAAGACTGTGATAGTACTTCAGGGCAATTAGTTAGATAAAAAGACTATGCATTCTTGTTTAGATGCTGTGTCGGGAATACTGCAAATTAGAGCAATTATTCCGGAGACAACATGCAAGAGCGACAGTGGCTGAGATTGCCAGTAGTTTCTGAAAGCGCAGAGTATCTCGTTATGGGACATTTAATGAGGCGCAATATTTTGACTTACAAAGCGCCAACTAATAATGAAGGCTACGACTTAATCTGCATCCATCCAGATCCAAGACACAAACCACAACAGACTGGATTATCCCAAGTGAGGGTTCAGGTCAAGAGTCGCTACTCAACAGATTGCGGTCGAGGTTTTCCCCTCAAAGAGCAAAGCCTTGATGCATTCGATTTTCTGATCGTTGTATTTCTTAATATTGGGAAATTCTACGGAAAGAATGATGGCTCAGACGGTAGTAGTGAAATAGAATTTTACACTTTGCCTAATAGCTTTATCAGAAAGCATCACAATGCAAGTTCATCATGGCAAAAGGTCAAGTTACGGGGTCTAGAATCAGAAATCAAGCAATATAAGGGAGAAACGGGAGTCGAGCAAATTGCACAGGCTTTAGATATCGTAAGACCAATTAAGGTTCGCGGTGTCGCAGCAGCAGTCTAATTTTATTTGAAATCGGGGCATCTATTGAAGTAGGCGTTTTATAGTAGAACGATATATTCGTCGATTTGGCGGATGCATTAGGACAATGAGTATTTAAGTCACTTAGAACCGCACAATTCGCTGGACTCGACTTGGCGATCGCCCAGCAAAAATACATCTAAGTACTAGTGTCCCTAACATAACCTAGCCTCTGAGCAGGACGGAAGACGGGCTGGGATAAAGTGGAAAAGCTTCTAACCTATTTTGTATGAGTGAAACTGTCTACATCGAAACCAGCATCCTTGGCTACCTCACAGCCAGATCAACCAGAAATTTGATTTTGGCAGCCAACATAGAGGTCACAACGGAGTGGTGGGAGTCTCGCCGAAGTGCATTCACCCTCTACATTTCACAAGTTGTTTTAGATGAGGTGGCACGAGGAGACGCAGAGATGGCGGTTAAGCGTCTGGAGATGCTTGAGGGGTTGCCGTTGGTGGAACTCAACCAGGCTGTACGAAACTTGTCAGCACAATTTCTCACACGAAGCAATCTTCCTGCCAAAGCCTCAGATGATGCAGTTCATATCGCGGCAGCAACCGTTCATAGGCTGGATTACCTGCTAACGTGGAATTGTAAGCATATCGCCAATGCCCAAATTCAAAGAAAGCTTGCAGAAATTAGCCTTGACTTTGGATACCAGTTACCCATAATTTGTACTCCCTACGAGCTATCAGGAGATTGAGCCATGTTTCAGGACGAGATCCTAGATGAGATTCATAAGATTCGTGAGGAACACGCCAAGTCATTTAACTATGACTTGGATGCAATGTTTGCAGACTGGCAGAAGAAGCAAGCAGAAAGCGGAAGAGAAGTTGTCAACTTGTCGGTAAAGCACGGTCTATCAACACGTCGGAGTGGACGAACAGGAAATCCTGGTGAAGACGCAGAGGATACTAACCGCCGCTTAATTTAGCCGTTGAGCTCTTAAGTTATCGCTGAGGGTATTTTGACAGATATTGGTTGGGACAATGAGTGCTTAAGTTGGTCAGAACGGTACAATTTGCTGGACTTGAATTGGCGATCGCACAGTGAAAATATATCTAGACACCAGTGCCTATAACCGCCCATTCGATGATCAAACTCAGCCCAAGATTTTCCTCGAATCCCAAGCTGTTGCCATAATTCTGCAAATGGTTGAAGCGACAACTGTCGAATTGGTCAGTTCCTCAGTTTTAGAGTACGAAAATAGCCGCAACCCATCTTTTATTAAGCAAGCAGCTATGAACCGTTATCTTCAAATGGCTGAATTGAGACAAGAACTGAACGAAGCGATCGGGCAGAGAGCCGAGCAGTTGGAGCATAATGGGGTTAAAGCAGTGGATGCATTGCACGTTGCTTGTGCTGAGGCAGTTGGTAGTGATTATTTCCTTACCTGCGACAAGCGACTGATCAATCGGTGCTCGGCGTTGCTCATGAAAGTAATGAATCCAGTCGATTTCGTGTTGGAGACAAGTAACGATGATTCAAGTCAAGAGTGAACAACAAGTTTTACAAGAAGGCTTACAAATTTTATTGGCTCACATGGAGCCATCCAAAGTTGCTCGGTTCTGGGCAGCGTGTAATGTGGGCAATGGAGATTACCTCAAGCTCAAGGATGAGCTTTTTGCCAAAGAATCGGTAGCAAGTTTATATTCCAAAATTCTAGAGTTCCAAGAATCAAAGCGCGAAGCTTAATAATCTATCTAGAGCGCTCTAATGCACTAGAGTAATGCATTTTGACACTCCCCCGGTTAAAAACACGGGGGATTCTTAAGAGCTAAAGCCAAAGCTTTAACCTTAAAGGCGCTGACAAATCGCCTCTACTGATTCCGCTAAGTTCAAGACCTAGCATCATCGCTACTTTTCTTCCGATGTTTGCAGCCCCGTTACAGTCTGCATTGATCAACCATCCTTGAAGAGTCGCGTACAGTCCTCGCTTAACCCTTTTGCCGCTTGCCTTCCACCCTTCAGGTTTTGCACCGAATATAGGCAGTTGATCAAGGTCTACAAAAGAAGCTTTAGACGTATACGATTCTTCAGTCTCGACAAACCTTAAGCCGTACTGCTCACACAGTTGAGCGATGCGGGTTTTAAGTCTAGCCGTGGGGTTACAGTCGAATGACCTGTCGCCAGATCAAACTCTGCTTCAGAACCGTGCTTAATACTTTTGCATTACACGGCTCCTAAGTTGATTGCAGCATATTTTGCCACATCTTTGGCTGTTTTGGAGTCATGGCAGTGTTTAT
>JBBRCV010000090.1:0-20263 GCA_038204505.1 Elainellales cyanobacterium | reverse complement strand
TCTCCTCACGAACCTGTCGCAGATAATCACCTATCTGCGCGAGTTGCTCCGCTTGCTCATTCTTTTGTAGGAGGGAAGTATCTCTAGTCATAGCTTGTAGCCTTTGCTCTCACTCACACCAATCTTCAAATCTGGCTCACTTACTTTCAATTCTGACAGCGCTTGTTCACTGCCTTCAGCCTGAACCTGTAAAAACTTAATTTCAGACTCTCCTAGATAACGATACTGCCCACTTGGTAATTTTCCTAGCTGAATTGAACCAATACTCACCCGGTGCAATTGACGAACTGGATGACCCAATTGTTCAGCAACCCGGCGGATCTGTCGATTCCGCCCCTCTCGAAGTACGACCTCCAGCAGCGTTTGGTTTCGCTCTTGATCTAAAACCCGAACATTTGCAGGTAACGTTAATTGTTCCTCCAACATCACTCCATTACGCCATTGCTCTAAAATCTCGGAGCTAGGAAAGCCTTCGACCCAAACTTGATAGGTTTTGGGAACCGCATGGCGAGGATGGGTTAAACCAAACGTCACCGCTCCATTGTTGGTCAGGAGCAGCGCTCCAGTTGAAGCTGTATCTAGTCGCCCTACAGGATGTACCCCTGAATCAACCCCAATCAATGGGGCAATCAGATCAATCACGGTAGAACGCCCTTCAGGATCGTGGCAGGTCGAAACTATACCCGCAGGCTTATGTAACAACAAATAGATGGGCTTAGGACGATTAGAGGGATGGATGCGAGTTCCATCTACTTCAATCCAATCTTGTTGAGGGTTTGCTTTCTGTCCAATTTGGACAACTTCCCCATTCAAACACACGCGTCCGTCTAAAATCATTTGCTCAGCCTGACGACGCGAAGCAACTCCCCATTGGGAAAGAATCTTTTGTAGCCTTTCAGTCATAGGTGGGTGGGTGAGGGCACTGAACCGAGAGGCGATGAGTTGGGGCAGAACTATAACTCTGGGTTCAAATTCAGGATATGTACAAATATTACAGGACTAGAAGGCTTTTGCGGTATCCAACCTTCATCTTCAGGTGGGTAAAGTGTGTAAAGACTCTGAGCTGCCCATGGGCAGGCGCACTTGTAGCCATGCACCGCCTGTTTCGGGATGATTGCTAGCAGTGATTGATCCCTGATGAATTTCTACAATTTGTCGAGCGATCGCCAACCCTAATCCACTGCCACTCGGTAAGTCGGGCTGGCTGGTAGAGCGATCGCCCTGCCCCATATCGTCTGTGGTTTCTGTTAGGAGCGTTACCTGGCGCGATCGTGAAGGATCAGCCCGATAAAACCGCTCAAATACATGAGGCAAAGCCGCCTCTGGAAAGCCGGATCCTGAATCAATAACCTCAAGGTACACCTGAGCAGGCTGAGAAGGCTTGAGAGCAGTTTCTACCTGAACCTTGACGCGAATTAGCTGGTGGTTGGGGCTAAATTTAATGCCGTTATCCAAAAGGTTGATTAACAAGCGATGAATCCGTGCTGCATCCATCGGCATCCAGAGTTGTGCTGGACCACTGTAGTCAATCTGTACATCTTTGCGCCGTGCCAATGGCTCCAGGCTGTGCCAAACCGAATGAATTAAATCAACCAGGTTATTAGGCTGAAGCTGAAGTCCTTGAAAAGAATTCTGGTCAACTTGGCTTAAATCCAACAAATCCTGAACCAGCGTACTAAGGCGAATCGTTTCTTGAACCAGGCGATCGAGCCAATTCCGTAGAGCGGGATCGACCCTTGTTTGCAAAGTTTCAGCGACTAGGCGAATGGAAGTCAGCGGCGTTTTTAGCTCATGTGCCAGGTCAGAAGCCCAGCGATCGCGCTGCTGCATTAAGGTCAGCGATTCCTGCCGATTCTCTAGAAAAATCCCAACTTGACCTTCCCCCAATGAAAAAGCGTATCCTCGTAATGCGTAAGAGTGCTGCTCTGAAAGTTGAGCTGGATCATCGCTCACAGAGTAAAACATCCAGTCTTGTTGACAACACCGATCGGCATTTCGAGCTTGGTCAATCAATTCATCTAATTCATAAGAACGCACTAGTTCTAGCAGTAATCGGGGCTTTGCTGAGCGGTTTTCTTCATTGATCCCTAAGAGGATTCTGGCTTGGAAGTTCGACTCCATCAGCCGATTCTCATCATCGACCTTCAGATAGCCGATTGGGGCGCTCTGTAGAAGTTGCCAATATGCCTCTAGTCTCTGCTCTAAGTGATATTGCCCCTCTCTGAGTTGAGCGATCGCCATACTCAACTGAGCCGCAGAAGATAAAGAACTTTCCGCCGTATCTGTCCCCAATTTTCCAACCAAAGACCTGAGCCTTAAGTTAAAGCGCGATCGTTGCCGCACTAACAGGCTGAAGCCAACCATTAATCCTAAGAGAAACCCTAAAACTGCCACGATTTGATTCCATCTGAAGAAGTTCAGAGCACAGCAGATAGAATAACCCGAAACCTATCACCTGGATATCTCGTGCCTAACCAAACCGATAGCCAAAACCTCGGACAGTCAAGAGATAAGTAGGATGGCTAGGATCAACTTCTAGCTTTTCTCTCAGCCAGCGGATATGAACATCTACCGTTTTGCTATCGCCCATAAAATCAGGGCCCCAAATTCGCTCAATCAACTGATCCCGCGACCAAACCCGCCGAGGATAGCTCATGAACAGCTCTAAAATTCGGAATTCTTTTGGAGAAAGATTAGCCTCATCTCCGCGAACCGTCACCCGACATTCTTGGGGGTAGAGCGAAATATCATTAAACTTTAGCGTGGTCTCCTGAGCCTGAAGTTGAGCATGGCGATGGCGACGCTGCAAGGCACGGCAACGGGCGATCAGCTCTCGCATACCAAAGGGTTTGGTCAAATAATCATCTGCACCCACTTCTAAACCCACCACGCGATCGGTTTCGCTCCCCTTCGCACTCAAAATTAAAACGGGAACGCTGTTCCCTTCTCGCCGAATGAGTCGGCACAAGTCTAAACCATTCACATAGGGCAGCATTAAATCTAAAATAATCAGATCAAAATTCATTAATTCAGGACGGTTCGACTCTCCTGTCCGACAAACTAACTCCAGCCCTTTACGCCCATCCTCGGCGGTCACAACTTCGTAGCCTTCTTCGGACAGTGCTAACGCGATCGTTTCTCGGATTAGCTCTTCGTCTTCCACCAAAAGCACTCGACCGAGCCTCGTTTCCTGCTGAAACCTCGTTTCTTCTAGCGTTAGAGTAATTGGCATATATGAGCCTGTAGGGCTATGTGTCAAGCACATCCTACCAGAGGAAGCTTGATCACTTGATAAAGAAATTCGGTCGGGCGCAAGAATTTCTGTGGTTTTCAATACAAACTTTAGCTTTCAGCTCAAAATCAGTTTGCTATTGTCCACATTTGCTATTGTCCACAACAGCGATCGATTCCTAAACTATCTAACAATAGATCGCTCACTGCATTAGCAACAGCAAACTCGCTGTAAAAACTTCTAGAAAAATCAAACGCCTGCATTTCAGTAATAATTGCCATGACCAACGAACTCACATCATTCTCACCTTCCATTCGCTGTCGCACAAACACTTGCGCTGCCCGCTGGGCAATTCCCTCATTCACGGCTTCTGGAATAAATTCCTGGTCAAGCCATTGATGGAGCGATCGCCGCAACCATTCGCCCTCTTGCTGAGCATCGCGTGCGGGAGGCAGTGTAATTGATGGAATCGGTTCAGCCACATCACGCCCTCCAATCTAGACATCTCAATCTGTATAAAGGCTATGCTATCTGATTAGGGAATTCAGCCGCTTCATCGTTCAAGATAATATACGTTTCAAGATGTATGTTTCTACTGGCAAACGCACCCTTATGCAATTCGATGTTTCTACCATCATTCAGGGATACACCCAAGGTTACTTTCTGATGGCAGACGCAGAAGGCGAGGAGTTGGGTTGGTATTCTAGCCGCGAACGGGCGTTGATCCCATTAGATCAACGGTTTCGATACCCGCGATCGCTCCAACGCATCCTTAACCAAGATCGTTTTACTACTGCCATTGATCGAGACTTTAAAGCAGTTCTCACAGGCTGCGCCGAGCGTGAAACAACCTGGATTTCAGCAGAATTAAAAGAAATCTACTGGGCGCTGCATCAAGCCGGGATCGCCCATAGTTTTGAAACTTGGCAGGGCGAAACTCTCGCAGGCGGCGTTCTAGGCATCGTCATCGGTGGAGCATTTATAGGAGAGTCGATGTTCTATCGCATCCCGGAAGCCTCGAAAGTGGCAATGGTGAAGCTTGTGGAACATTTGCGATCGCACCATTTCCTGTTATTCGATGCCCAAATCATGAACCCCCACTTAGAGCGCTTCGGGGCATATATCTTACCCAATCGAGAATACAATCGGCTGCTGCAAAAAGCGATCGCCCGTCCCTGTATCCTTTAACCACAACTTATTCAACTAGAACTCAGAAAAAGTAACTAGAACTCAGAAGAAACTAACGCAACGAAAACCGCCGCACCGCAAACAAACTTCCCAGCAATCCCACAGAGCTACCCAACCCCAGCAACATTAAAGGCAAAGCGAGCGACTCTTGAGTGGTTAACTGCATTCCATCCGTCAAAAACTTAATAAATTCAGGCTGCTGCGCCAAAAGCCTAGCTAAAAATCCCTGTACGCCTGCAATTAGACCCCAAGCAATCAACGCTCCAACCCCGCCTAAAATTAATCCCTGCAAAATAAACGGCAGGTAAATCCAGGTATCAGTTGCACCCACCAACTGCATCACCTCAATCTCGCGGCGACGCGCCATCACAATCAGGCGGATAGTAGTGTTGATAACTGCGATCGCCGTCAAAGTCAGCATCGTCGTGATCCCCAAACTCACCCAATTCAACCCCTGGTTCAACTGAGCCAGCCGCTTCACCGCCTCATCTGCATATTTCACCTCCTCAACTCCTTGCACCTGTTTCAGCTTTGCCGCCAAAACTGGCACTGCCTCCGAACTCTTCGCCTTCACCGTCATTTGATCCACCAACGGATTGCCGTTCAGTTGCTCACTGGCTCCCCGAATATCCGACAAGCCTAGCTCCTTAACCAGTTCGCCCCACGCCTCTTCTTTAGGAATTGAGATCACCGAGGTTACTTCTGGCAGCGATCGCACCAGCGGCTTCAAATCATCGGCTTGCACACCTGTTTCCAGGTAAACAGATACTTCTAGCTGGCTACCAAACTGGTTAACCAAACCATCTAACTGCCAAGAAGCCTGCAAACTCATGCCAAATAAAAACAGCAGCACCGTAACTGTACTCACCGCTGCCCAATTCATCCAGCCGCTTCTCTTCAGCCCTAACAGGGTTTCTCGTAGTAAATAGTCTGATTTCGTAAAAATTTGCAGCACGTTTAAAACTCTCCGATCGCTCCTAGTCAGACTCTTAACGAGCCATGATAATTCCTTCAGTGAGAATTCCAGGCAACTTAAAGAAAATTAGATAAAGACTACTAGATTTCTCGTAGATTTTCAGGGCTGACGGAGAGTGGCGATCGTAGATTTACGCAGGCTTTCAGTGAGTTACGACCGCCGCAAAGTTTTTATCTCTTTTCTAAGTTTAATCATCAGTGAAACAATTGATTTTTGCCCTAAATATTGACTAATTTTGACACTATTAATTAGCTCAAATTTCTTAAAAACCGCGATCTCAAAAGATGTTCCTTCACACTTTAAGAGCCAGAATTGTCCCAGCCAAGGAAGAAATTACTTCCAATTTTCCTCTTACCTCTTAGTTCCACGCATTTTCTGACTGGGGGCATCTCCCCAAAAAAGAAAAGTCCAGAAATGGGCGTGTTCTCTAAGCAAATCTTCCAAACAAGACTCAGGAACTCTAAATTTCATGAAATTTCAAACTCTTAAAGCTCTTATTGGTGCAGTTGCGATCGCAGGTACGCTTGCCCTCACAGGACAGCAAGCCCAGGCTGGAACCATGCACAACGGCTGGAACTATTCCATCGACTCCTTTAACGATGGCACTGAAGGCGGCAAAATTGGCAAAGACAGCAAATTTGAGTTTTATGGCATGGCATTCAAGCAAACTGCCGACAAAGTAATTTTTGCGTTCAACTCAAACCTGGCGAAAACTGGCTACGCCTACGCCCATGCAGCAGGTGGCAACATTGGCTACGGCGACCTCATGCTGGACTTCACAGGCAAGGGGAATCTCACAAAAGCCAATGGCGGTTTGCAAGCTGTTCACTTTGCCTCCAATGATATGAATGGCACAGTGGGTTTATACGACGGCGTTACCGCAAAAAGCGTGGCAACCGCAAATTCGGGCTACTACAGCACTGACTATCACACCTCCATAGTTAACAATGTCCTTAAAGGAAAAGCTTCCTACGGCGACATGGCTTCAAACACAACGTACTTTAACGGCAACGAAGGTGCCCTCAACGTCATCAAGACTGGAACCTACAAAGGTGGCGTGACCGAAATCTCTAACTTCACTAACCTTGGGTTAGATTTTGGTCACTTCAAAGCAACCGGAACTCAAACTTTCGGCTTCAGCATCGACAAGTCTCTGCTGCCCAAGGGAAGCTTTGTCGCCAGTCTATTTGCTGAGTGCGGCAACGATGGCGTGGTACTGACAGGCAAAGTTCCTGAGCCTTCTACCCTGGTAGGCTTGGCGATCGTCGGTCTAATGGTAGGCGCAAGTCAACTCCGCAAGCGTCAAAGCGCTACTGCATCAGTAGAAGCTTAAGACTTACCTACCAGGTGCACAAGCATGAGCAATCTGCACCTTTAGTTCAAAACAAGAGTAAATTTCAAAACAAGAGCAAATTTAGGACAAAGGAGTTAGGGCGTGTATGCTCTGACTCCTTTGTTATTGAGCGATCGTGCTAGTCTGATCAGGACAGGTTAAGAGCCAGCGGTTAGGCTCTAGCTAGGGTTGTCCGAGCAGATAGGAGAATTGTAGACAATGGATATTGCTGCCTATCTGCAACGCCTTAAGTACGATGGAACGGTGAAAGTGACGGCTGAGACACTCAGAGCTTTGCAAAAATCTCACCTGCTAACTGTTCCCTTTGAAAACCTCGATATTCATTTGGGCAAGCCCATTAATCTTGATTCAGACGCTTTGTTTACAAAAATTGTAGAGCAGCAGCGCGGCGGATTCTGCTACGAGTTAAACGGGTTACTGGCGGAAGTACTGCGTCAACTAGGCTTTGAAGTATCTATGCTTTCAGCCCAGGTTGCTAGAAAACAGGGCGGGTTTGGAGAAAACTTTGATCACCTTGTCCTACTCGTACATCTCGAAGAGGATTGGCTGGTGGATGTAGGGTTTGGAGAGTCGTTTCCTGAGCCTCTGAACTTGAGCCAGAAAGTCTTGAGCCAGGAAGGAGCGCAGGACGGCTATCGGTTGAGCCGCGATGGGCATTACTGGCTAGTGCAAGCGCTCAAAAAAGATCATTGGCAAACTCAGTTTCGCTTCACGCCAGAGCCGCATCAGTTTTCTGAATTCAGAAGAATGTGCGTTTATCATCAGACTTCGCCAGAATCTAAGTTTACGCAGCGGCGGCTCTGTAGTCGGGCGACTTTACAAGGGCGAATTACCTTGGTAGATCAGCGGTTAATTGTGACGCGATGGGGCGATCGCCAAGAAATTCGCCTCAAAACCGAACAAGAGTATCAACGGGCGCTTGCCGATTATTTTTGCATCAAGATTCCAGAGATGGGCAGGATTTACTAAGATGGAGAGAAGAACGTAGTTCAATGTTAAAAGGTCGTTTGCGAGTTTCCAGGTCATGACTGCTCAAATATTGGTTGAAAAGAAGAAGTTAGCGAAACCACCGCTAGGGCTGCATTATTTGGGCGATCGCGTCCTCCGTCAGCCTGCGAAGCGAATTGCCAAGGTCGATGACGACATTCGCAAACTGGCAAGGCAAATGCTCCAGACCATGTACAGTGAGGAGGGCATTGGCTTAGCGGCTCCCCAGGTGGGTGTTCATAAGCAGATCCTGGTGGTGGATTGTGATACCGAGAATGCGGCAACGCCTCCTTTGGTGTTGATTAATCCGGTAATCATCAGTTCCAGCAAGGAAGTCTGTGTGATTCAGGAAGGCTGCCTTAGCATTCCTCAAGTGTTTTTAGATGTGACCCGCCCTGAAATGATTGAAGTGTCCTATAAAGATGAGCAAGGCAGACCTCGTAAGCTGGTAGCAAAAGATCTACTGGCGCGGGTGATTCAGCACGAAATGGATCACCTGAATGGTGTTCTGTTTGTCGATCGCGTAGATAATGTCTTGGCAATGAACCAGGAGCTGGTGAAGCAAGGGTTCGCGGTAGATGCAGTTAAGCCCCTTTAGTAGTTAAGCCTGTAGTTAAGCCTGTTTAGTAGTTAAGCCTATAGTTAAGGCTATTTAGTAGAGAGAAGAAATCGAGTGACTCCAAAAAGTGGTGCTTTGTTAGCAGGTTCCTGTGTTGCGGCGATCGCGGCGGTCGGCTGTATTTTTGAACTCTCTTCAGGAAACCCTCAACTAGGAGGATTAATCACCGGAATTATCTTGGCGCTAAGTACCCCTCTAACGGGTATCTTCTTTTATGCAGCCGTCCAAGATACCAGGGCTAATGGGCAGTAGCACAAACCCTTCCTCTCCCTCCTAGAATAATGACCGGATTACCTCCCCTGCCCGCAGTTCTCCGGCAAGTCTCTCGTGGTGGCGATGTGGCTGCCTCTTACTCACTGGTTGCCCCTGAAGAAATCGTGATGGGGCGCGACCCTCAATGCCAGATTCTCCTCGATTCTGAAAGCTATGGGGGCGTGTCTCGAAAGCATGCAGAGATTCGCCCCTCCCCGGACTCTCCGACAGGCTGGCAGGTTTGTGACTTGAGTAGTGCGAATGGAACTTACGTGAATGGGCGGCAGCTAACAGGATGTCGCAGTTTGGAGGTAGGCGATCGCATCTCGTTGGCACAAGCGGGACCCCACTTTATTTTTGGGCTTCAGTCCAGTGCTGAGTTTGTCGAATTACCCACCAATCGCTCATTAGTTTCTCAGAACGTGGCTCCTCAGAATGTTTCCGCGCCATCCGTTAGCCCGCTGGTCGTTTCGGATGTCACCTTCAGTCAGTTGTTCCCAATCCTTTCGACGGGCAGAGACTTAACCCAGAAGGCGTATTTGCTACCCGGAATCATCACGATCGCCTTTGTGGTTTTGATGTTTACTGCCATTGGTAAGCCAGACCTTTTTAATCTGCTGCTGGCGGCATATATTGCTGGGATTGCTTACTTTTTTGTCTACCAGCTTTGTGGTAAACGCAAGCCCTGGTGGGTATTGGCAGGTTCGGCGATCGTTACGGTGCTAGTGTTGATCAGCCCCATCCTAGATTTATTCGTCTTTGTATTCCGGGATGTTCTACCTGGAACGGTTCCTCAAGACGTGGCATCTGAGAACTTTTTGCTGGTGTTAGTGCGAATGTTCTTTGGAGCCGGGTTAATGGAGGAATTACTGAAGGCAATTCCTGTTTTACTGGCTTATGGCATTGGTACAAAGTTGCGATCGCCCTGGCGCGAAAAGATCGGCGTTTGGGAGCCGCTCGATGGCATTTTGCTAGGCACTGCCTCAGCCGTAGGCTTTACGTTACTCGAAACCTTGGGGCAATATGTGCCCTCAGCAGCCAGTGACTTGACGCTCCAAGGACAGGCGGGAGCTGTGGTCGGTTTACAGCTATTAATTGCCAGGATTTTGGGATCTATCTCTGGGCACATGGCATATAGCGGTTATTTAGGCTATTTCATTGGGCTGAGTGTCCTCAAGCCCTCAAAGCGCTGGCAAATTCTGGGGGTAGGCTATCTCACAGCGGCTGGGCTGCATACCCTGTGGAACGCAACAGGAGCCTTAAACTTGTTGGTTTTAGCACTCGTGGGCGTGGCATCTTATGCGTTTTTGGCAGCGGCAATCTTGAAGGCGAGGGCTTTATCTCCCAACCGATCGCAAAATTTTGCGACTCGCTTCACAAATCTACCCTAGTTTTATTCTTTCACCGCCTATTCTTCTACAGCACCGGAGCTTTGCGAAAGCGTGTACCGCGCAACTGCCAAGCTCAATCTGGCTTGTTCAATGCTCGATAAGTCATTCCAGTCTGCACTGCGAACAGACTTCAGAACGGACTCTAGGCTCTCAGTTTCCGAACCCCGCATTGCGTAGGCAAAAGGACGAGCAAGGACTTGTAAATCATCGGTATCCCAACTAGGCAAGATATCTTGGACACACTGCACTAATTGATCTGCCAAAGATAGGTTAGCGGCTGCGACTTGCTGTGCCTTCTGAACAATGCTATCTAACACACGCTGAGGCACTTGGTTCGCAAAGCGTTGAAATAAATTGGCGGCAACACTATTGGCAACAGGAACAGTTGCCCACACTTGCTCTAGATGAGTTGCAAAGATTTGTCCTTGCTCAGTCAACTCTTCGGTCGTCCAACCCGCGCTCAAAACTTCCTGCTCTAAGTCGGCAAAATAGGACGCTGCGCTGAGGCTGGTAGGGTCCCAAATGTAAGCAGCTTGCTCTTGCAGAATTTGTCTTAGAAGCTCCATTTCAGCTTGAGCTTGGAAGGCTGAAATGTTAGGTCTTTGAGGGTCTTGGGTCATCACTTTACTCCCGAATTTCCTGATGCTGATGGTTTGATAAGCATGACTACATCTGTCTTCAAGCCAGTTCCGTAATTGTCTGTAGTCTTTTTAATCATTCGACGATAAATTGATCATTCGACGATAAACTCTAGTGCCTGACTGCGAGGATTGCCAAACCGTAACTGGGTTTGAGAGTGGAGCGGCACTTCTTGCTGATGAACCTTGTGCCAGCCTTCGTCGCTAGAAATCCAAGTGCCATAACGAGAGCGATCGCGCAGCAAATAACTAGGCTTGAGGTCATCTATCCGCGAAGAATCTCGGTAGAAAATCTCGGCGTGGTCGCGGGAAACACCGGGATGCTGCAACACCAAATCATTGCCCTCTCGGCTGCCCACCCGCATAATACCGCCTCGCACCGACCAGACTTCAGGCGGGGTCTCTAGCGATCGCAAATAAGCCGAGGGTGTTCGCTGCTCTCCCATCCAGGTAGCAGAGTACTCAGGAATTTCAGTGACATTGCCTGTAAAAGGACGGATGAGTTCACCGTCAAACTGGGGATGCATGTAGAGAACAGGCAGTGTCCAGGCGGGTTGATTAAATTTATAGAGGGTGACGAGATGCTGACGGGCGATCGCCACCGCCTCATCAATGGGCGATCGCTCTGCTAATGCCTGGGTAAAAACCTGAATGAAGCTCAGAGCTTCTTGATCGGCGATCGAGTCCCGCATCCCCAGCACCGCAGGCACACCATGATGGATCAGCACTTCTGCTAAACTGCTCCGAGGAACGGCTTGATGCGATTGCTGATAGGGCTGTGCGCCCCAGCAAGCATTAAAAACCGCAAGTTTGACCTGACACCGCACCAATACTTGCGCCAGTTCTGTCCCATTCATAGCTTCACCAGGGCGCAAAAACAGGAGTCCGCCATCCGGTGCAGATACGCCATGCCCTGCGTAAAACAAAACGTTGTAATCTCCCGTTTCCAGGGCTTGAACCAGTTCGCCTGGGGTCGGTTGAATGAGGGTTGTTACTTGGCAAGAGGCTGGAGTGATGGCGCGGCGTGGCGAAGCTTCGGCAACGCTCTCTAAAATTTTTGCCAGGGAATCTGCTTCTTTGTCGAGTTTGAGCCGATCAGTTCCTCCGCTTGCAGATTCTTGTCCTAACACCAGTAGAATCTTGACAAAGTATTCGGAGCGGAGGGGCGGCAGCGGGTCTACATCTGTTGTGGTGCGGCTAAACAAAAGCTGTTGACTTAAGGAAATCGCTTGTTTGCCTGCCTGGGGCTGCATAATTTCCCAGGGCACAGCAATTAATTCTGGGTCACGAATTTCCATGCGTACCCGCAACGGGCGACCTTGCCCAATCGCAATTCCCTGACTTTGATTAAAGCTGCCTTGGATAGTGCCATCCAGTAGCCATTGCCAGAGGCTCATGCCCAAGTGCTGCATTAATCGCCCTGTATAGCTAGTAGGATGTCCTTCGGCTTTGGCATCGGGTATTAAGGGCGGCAAGGTCATGGGAAAGCGGGGGACTTCGGGCAAATCGCGTAGTGAAAATAGCCCTTGCCAAGATTGCCAGGTTTCGGTCAGCGCAGGCGACCACAGGAGGTCATGGTGAACGTATCCCCCTGGGTAGGGAGACTGCAAAACCCAGACGGCGTAATGCTGCGGTTCGACCGCCGTTAACCGAGCGATCGCCAAACTAAGACAAGGAGTATCCAACAAAGACATGCGGCGGGTGCTAATCCCTCTAAATAAATAACTCTGAAATAACTAACTAAGATGCCATCCCTAATGTATCAGTCCCTTCCCAACTCGGCTTTGTCTGGGGGCGTTCGTAATCAAACCTTCTTATGGAGATGCCGCTTTTTTACAAATTCCTCGTTGCTCAAGGGTTGGCTGAGCAATGGGCGTTACCCAAGGGTTAATCAAATTCTCCTGAATCCAACCCTCCTGTCTTGCTTTCAGCGCCCCATTGAGTTCTGCAACCGGGGAACAGACCCTAAACTGCACCCACTGCCCTTGCTGAGGTACGCTACGCTTGCTAAGAACTTCTAAAACCGCATCCTTGGAGATAGGCGTAGGAGGACTGGAAGCTACACGAGGAAGCGTTGCTGGGGTCGCGCCTGGAGTTACATTAGGGTCAGGCGTAGAAGCAGGGGGCTCAGAGCGTAAAAGAAGGTTTGGCGGCGGTAGGGTCTTGGGAGTTAACTGCACCAAGGAACCAATGTCTAAAGGCGTAACAATTGGACTTGCAGAAGCAATGAGGCTGGGCTGAGGAGTGATTGTGGGGGAGGATACAGGAGCGATCGCCCGTTTACCGCCCGACAACCAGAAGAGCAAGCCCAATAATCCGGCAATTCCTAACAGCGCCCCAATCCCCAACAGCAGCAGCCTAGAGGAAGAATTTTGTTTGGGCTGAAGGATTTGTGTTTTAATGCTGGACGAGACAGGTTCTGTCTGGTAAGGCTGGCTGAACTGAGGAGAGACTGGAACAGTAGGACTGAGGCGGGTTGTCTCTGACGACAGGCGTTCTACAGGAACAGGGATTGATAGGGCTGACGAAGGCGTAACTTGGACATAGATTAAGCCCACCGTGACGTTATCGTGTCCATTTTTAGTATTGCCAATCTCGACAAGGCGCTTGCTGACAGTCTCGATATCAGTTTTTCCTTCTAGCAAGGGCAAAATTTCGGTTTCCCAATATTCTTCCACGCGATCGCCATCGCTCAACCCATCCGAACAAAGCAAGAACACACTGTCTTCATCCAAGATAAACCGCTGCACATTGGGATACAGCAGACTAGACGCACTCATTCCCAATGCCTGTACTAAAGATCCAGCACCGGGCTGCTGGAGCGCCTGCGGATAGGTGCAGTAGCCTAATCGCACTTCCCGCGATGCCACATCATCATCTAAAGTGACCTGATGACAACCGTAGCGGGTAATCCAGTAGGCGCGACTATCACCAACATGGGTGACGTAAAGCTCGTGGGCACGGATCAGTCCCATAACCAAGGTTGTGCCCATGCGCTGACGATCCAGGCGCTGTTCGCTATCGTTGCGGCGGCTAATTTGATCGTTGGCAAGGCAAGCGGCTTTCTCTAGTTCCACCATCAAAGTCGCGGCATTAGAGCTTTTGAGATCTAATGACGTAATTTGGTGCTGAATCGCTTCGATCGCCAAATTCGATGCCACATCTCCGCCCTGGTGACCGCCAATGCCATCACAGACCACGACCAGGGGATCTTCAGCCGAGAGCAGGGTCTGAACTGTTCCACCCGGCGGATAGCAAGCATCTTCGTTGCGCTGGCGGGTGGGTCCCTGGTCAGTACGGGTAGCGGTTTGTATGTGCCGAGTTTGAGCTTGACCCACACGGGCGATCGCTCCATCTAGATAATCTATCAACAGTTCAATGTTGTAGATTTCGCCTTGAACTAACTGCTGACAAAGCTGTTGCAGAAAAGCCGCAATTTCAGGTTGAGCGATCGCTGCCCAAGACTGCCAAACCTGCCCTAGCTGTGCCAAAGAAGGTTCAATACCGCGATCGCTTTGCAACTCTAGCAGCCGAAACAACGAGCCTTCTACTCTAAATAATTCGGGCTTCAGCAAACTTAACCCAACCTGCTCACTGCTCAACGGTTGCCACAGGTTCGCCATCTGCCACAGCCAGTTCAACTGACGCAGTGCAGTTGCTTTGCTCCATTCATCGGTTAGCGCAGGCAGTAGTTGAACATTGGTGCTCTGCCCATCCACGTCTCTTTCTACCCACAGAGCAGCCTGCTCTAGCAGCAGAAAAGGACTGGCAGCCTGTCTCTCTACCCAGTCATAAATCTGTGGCACATGAAGTTGCCAAGGCGAAAGGCGTAAGTAAGGCACCAATTGAGGAGGAATCTCAGCAGGATTGTTAGGGAGAAATCCTGGCTTCGTGTCGAGAAAAATATTTTTAGATTTGCAGAGATATCGCCCTGCCAATACTTCACCAGGGGAACAAAGGTCTTCTCCTATTGCCCACAAATAGCGCCTGATTAAAGGCGTTCGGCAGTTTTGACAGAACTGATTACCTTCAGGATTAGGCGTTTGGCAGGCGGGGTTATGGCAGTCAAGCATTGCCATGGGTAATGAAGCCAGGAATACAGCGGTTCCATCAGGATATCGTATCTGGATTTTAGATTTTGAATTTTGGGTCTTAGATTTTGAATTCTTTAGAGATCAAGGTGATGTGCGGCACCATTATCATCGGCAGCACGAGGTAAGCCAAGGCTGTAGTTTTTGACGCGGCTGTTGAGGTTGTAAGAAACGCTGCCTGCTTGGAGGAGCGATCGCACAAACTGTTCTAAATCCGACCCAATGCGGCGCAAGTTATAATCGGTCAAATCTGCCCCTTCAGAAGCATCTACTAACTCATCAAACTTACGATAGACCTGCTGAACGGCGCTGTCATTCCAAAGCAACTCGTTATCGGGGTCAATATCTAGGGTTAGTGTGTCGGCGCTAGGCACCAGTTCATTATTCTTGTCCTGGATGTTGGCAGCAAAAATGCGAACATGACGGGTTGTAGACTTGAGCAGCATAGGAGTTTAGGGCTTTGGGGAACAATGGTTTTGTAAAACAGTATTCGAAAATAGTATAAGGCGAATTCTCATGCGATCGCCGCTCTCCTCCATATCATTGTTTGATAGTTTTAATGGCTTTATTGACTGCTCCCAAATTTCTGACAGGCGTTATGCTTGGGTGTGTCAAACCTGCCCATGCCCTAAAGAGGACGCGATCGCATGAGAATTCCTAAATCTCAGGATCATAAATCTCAGGATCAGTACAAGCGCGATCATCGTAACCCTAACCTGGATGCTCGACCTGGAAAAAGCCGCACTTTGATCAACTTAGGCGGCATCTTCAAAACCTTGTCGGTAATGACCACAGGTGGCGCGATCGCCATTGGGTTCCTCATTTTGGCGGGTATGTGGCAAACTGGAAACCAATTTTTCGGTAAGCTCTCTGGTCTATTCGGTGCGCCTCAGCCAGCAGCCAAGGTTGATGTGCGATCGATGGTTGTACAGCAAATCCGCAACGCCAGTGAGCTAACAACGGCAATTTTTACCATGGAAACCGTGGTGCCAGCCAGCCGCGATCGCACGGTCGGCGGCTACGTCATTGGCAAAACTACCCTCCTCTACATTGCCTACGGAGAAGTCCGTGCAGGCGTTGATTTATCTGATCTAAAGCCCGAAAATGTGCAAATCAACGGCGACACTACCATCCTTCGCCTACCGCCACCGCGTATTTTAGACAGCAAAATCGATGTCAACCGTTCTAAGGTTTACGACTACGATCGCGGATTTTTAGGCTTAGGACCCGATGCCGCCCCAGAGCTACAGGATCTGGCTCAGCGACAGACGTTGGATAAAATTGTGGCTTCTGCCTGTGCGGATGGTATTTTGCAGTCGGCAAGCGATCGCGCCAAAATGACCGTCAGCCAGTTGCTCATGACGGCGGGCTATCAAAAGCTAGTCGTGGAGAACCAACCGCCATTGTTAGACTCTTGCAAGCTCAGTACGCCCGTAGAAGTACCGCCACAATTAGCACCTCAGCCCGCCCTCTAGCTCAGACCTCAGCAGAAGCCGCCAAGGCGATCGGGGAAGAATACAGAGAGAGGGGCGATCGTATCAAGCTCTCGTGAACACACCTCCGCAATAGTTGCCCTTAGCCCTAATCCGGGAAAACTACCCTTGTTGTAAGCTTACTGGGGTCAAAGGGTATGCCTGGGGATAATCAACTTAACGGAGCCATTAACGTCGGACTCATAACCAACCGGAATGGTAAAGTCGGCAGAAAGGATCTGGATGATTTGTACCGATTTAACTTATCCGGGCGTAGCAGCCTGGGTGTCAGTCTCTCTAAAATCTCCAAAAAAGCCAAAGTTGGGGTTGAGGTTTACAGACTGAAGCGTCCCCTTGAAGAAGTCAGGGCAAACGTTGGCAACATCGACTTTAGTCAACTCGATTCTTCAGATCGCAGCACCAACTTTGAACTGATTCGCTCTACCAAGGCGGGCAATCCCAAAGGCGCAAGGATCGCCATAAACTCCCTCGACTCCGGCGATTACGTCATCCGAATTCGGCAAAGCGGCAAGCTAGATAGCAAGTATCGCCTCTCCCTGGTCGGCGCTCTGCTCCCCGAAGATCCTATACCTACGCCTGACCCGATACCCACGCCTGACCCTACACCAATCCCTGATCCCATACCCACGCCTGACCCAACACCAACACCCAACCCCACTCCTACCCCTATTCCCGACCCTGGCAACTCGTTAGCAACTGCCTACCCTATAGCTTTTCCATTTACAACCCAAAATGGTTCTGTCAACGACGGCGACCAGCAAGACTACTACAAATTCTCGGTGCCCAGTGCGGGTATGGGTGACTACAAGTTTGACCTCTCAGGGCTAGCGGCTAATGCAAATGTTGAGATCCTCGACATCAACGGTGGAGTGATCAAAACTACCACGACCCTTGGAAGTCAGTCTGAATCTTTGCTAGTTCCTTTAGATGAAGGCAGCTACTTTGCTCGTGTTTTCCAGGGCGCTCCAAGCGCTGTAAGCAACTACAGTCTAAATATGTCTTTGCTGACCGATGGCTTCACAGGAAGCGTCGCAGGCGGAGAACCCACGGCTTCACCACTAACGCCTACAGCTACCCTAGGAGTGCTTGCGACCAACTATGTGTTGGATGGCGCTAAGAATTCTAAAGAAGACTTATTCAAGATCGTGGTTGCTCCAACTGAACGCAAGTTCTTAAACCTGGAACTCAAAGGCATCGCTGGCGGCAGCTTAACAGGCAACTTAGATGTTGAGTTATTTGGTGCTGACGGATTTAGTCCAACCCCAAATACTTCTATTTTGAAGTCTTCGCGATCGGGCAACAGTGCCGAGGTGTTTGGCGGAACCCTGGACGAGGGCACGTACTACATTCGGGTTAAGCCAGGAACAGTCGGGACGCGTGAAGGTTCTGAGTACAGCTTGGCAATGTCACTCAATAATAGAAGCGGCGTTCCTGCAATTACCCGAGATATTAACTATGGAAAAATTCAGAATTTCGATGATAACGGCAACCCAACTACTCAGACTGGCAATAGTTCTGATGCCAAGCTTCTAACTAAGGTGGGTGGGCTAGCGTACTTCTCTGCTAACGATGGTACCGATACGGCTCTTTGGAAGACTGACGGAACGCTGAAAGGCACTCAGAAGCTCAAGTCTTTTTCTGATTCTCCGAGCAACTTTACAGAGGCTAATGGTTTCCTTTACTTCACAGGCAATGATGGCTCAACCGGGACTGAGCTTTGGAGAAGTGATGGAACTGCCAGTGGTACGGTACTGGTGAAGGATCTGCGGACAGGAAGCGATGGTTCTAGTCCCGCAAGTCTGACAGGCGCAGGAGGTCGCCTCTATTTCCTCGCCAAAGCCTTAGCTAGTGGTGCTGAGCAATTCTACAGAACCAACGTAGCGGGAACAGATATCGAACTCGTTCCTCTTCCCCCTATTGATCCCCTAAACCCAGTCTATGGCGTTGGCAACCTCGCCTTTTATAACAACACTCTCTACTTCTCAGCGGAACAGAACGCGGGGAACATGGGATCGTCCCTTGGTAGCGGTAAAGAGTTGTGGACGATCAACAATGCGGGAGGTGCCTCTCCAGGAGTACCGACTATGCAGGATCTTAGACCTTCAGGCAGTTCAGCTCCTAGCGAATTTGTGGTGGCAGCAAATGGCAATCTGTATGCATCTGCCTCTCTTTCTGGCTCAACGTTCTCTCTTGTAAAAATTAATGGTAGCAGTGCTACTTCAAATGCAAGTGGTGTGAGAAATCCTAAGAATTTTGTGGCTGTCGGCGATACGCTCTATTTCTCAGGCACAACTACTAATGCGGGAACAGAACTCTGGAAATTGGATACTACTAATGACCAGGCATCTCTCATAAACGTCGCTTCGGATGTATCAACATTTGGGACAACGAGTTCCAACCCTCGCAGCTTGGTTGCAGTTGGAACCTCGGTTTATTTCTTTGCAAATGCAAGTGATGGAACAGGTGAAGGGCTGTGGAAGGTTGATAGCGGCTCTACAAATCCAACACAGGTAAGCATTGCAGATATGACTATTGCCGATATTACTAAGAGAATGGGCACGAGTCCTGACGATCTGGTGGCGATCGGCAATACTCTTTACTTCTCAGCGGGCAATGATGCAAAGGGTAGAGAGTTGTGGTCTTACGACACTGCAACTACAACGATGAAGCTAATCGATATCAACACGCAAGCTGACCTGGCTACTCCTGGCATCACCTTCAGTTCCAACCCTGGGCGTTTGACCAATATTGACGGAGCGCTGTACTTCATTGCAGACAACGGTCTTGATGGTATTGAGCTGATGTCTCTTTAATCAAGGTTATCTCTCAAACTGGTGACAGTCGTAAACGCTAAGCCCCCCGATCGCCTCTTGAGGCGATCGGGGGGCTTTTATATTCAGCCGTCTTTTCGCTCAATTAGTTCGATACAGGGCTAGAGGATTGCTTGTTAAAGTCGGGCAGTTCAACCATTGCTAGAGATTGACGCTTTTTGAGGGGGCGCAATGGATAAACCAAGGGCGAGGGCGAGTTTTGAGAATTTGCAGCAAAAGCAGGAACCGAGCTTTGAGGCATTGGGTTGAGAGGAGGCTGAACTGCTGCGGGCTGGCGAACAGTTGGAGGCTGAGCAGGCTTTTGAGCAGGAGCTTCAATAGGCTTAGGCTTAGGAACTTGCAAGGATGGCGCTGTTGGGGAAGGAAGTGGCTGAGAGGAGGCTGCTTGAGAGGGAATTACAGGAACGTCCCAGGGATCTTGCTCGACCTGATGGGTTGGAGCAGCGTTTTCTAGGGCAGTGAAGTCGATCGCCTCAAAAGCCGTAAAGTCTCCAGACAGGCTAGCCTTAACCACATCTTCGGTAGAGACATCAATCAGCCGAGCTAAATCTTGCCACAAAGCATCTTCTGCATCTGCCATCGGTACTTCCTGGGGCATTGGCACTTCTTTGAGTTCAACGACTACGGGTTGAGCAGGTTCATTAATCAACTCACTGGTAATCAATTCACTGGCAAATTCGTTGACTGGGGGAACGGCTATGGGTTGCGAGTTGGGAGGGGCGATCGCGGGTTGCAAGGCATCGACGGGGAACGGTTCAGCCAGCATTGCTTCGGCAATCAAATCGGCTAGAGGCTGCACGATCGAGCTAATGTGTGCCATCAGAGCCGGGTCGTCGATGATGGGGTCGATCGTGGGATCGATTTGTGAGCCGATTTGGGATTCAATTGGGGGGGCGACCCTTGCGGTATCTGCGGAGCAGCGCGCTTCTCCTACCCGAATTTCTGTTAAAGGTTTTAACACAGGCTCCACTGATGATACAGGCTCCACTGATGACGTAGATTGCACCGAGGGCACTTGAGGGGCTTGCAGTTCAGGCAGAGTGAAGGTAGGCAGGTGCAGATTCTCGTTAGGCTGAAGCTCTGATTGAGAATCCTCAGCTTGAAAATTATCCAAAACGCCCTGAGTGATGCTCATCCAAGGCATTTTTCCTGGCATAGCGTTAGACTGCGCTGCCCAAGGCTTGATGCGCTGGGCTTTGGGCAAGAAGAGG
>JBBRCV010000089.1:0-20332 GCA_038204505.1 Elainellales cyanobacterium | reverse complement strand
TGATTGAGGACTGGATAGATAGACTGCCTAATCCACCCAAGTCTGACTCTGCCCATTAGCATGGGCGCGAGAGGGTTTGCTACATCCCACGCTTAAAAGACGTGGGTTTTGCTCCCCTCTCGAACTCTCCTACCCTATAAGTCGGGAAGTAGACGATCTAAGGATTCTTGAAAGGCTTCAGGGTGAGTCTCTGTTTCTACGTCTAAATTTGTCTAGATCTGGTCTAGTTTGCCTAAGCCCTCTTGAGCTTCTACCTCTAATTGTTTAAGTTGTGCCAGGGCTTTTGCTTGCGCTATTTGACAATTGCGATCGCGCCCTAGCAGCCCTTCTAGCGCCGATGCGGTCTGCCGCAATTGCGTAATTTGCAGCATCACCCGTTGATATTGATGTTGCAATTGAACCAGCAAGGTTGGATCAGTCGCCGCCTCTGAGTGGCTCTCTAATAATTGGCGAATGTGAGACAACTGAAATCCTTGCTGTTTCAGGGCAACCACCCGCTGTAATTGCTGGACATCTTGCTGGGTGTAAAGCCTGTAGTTGCCTTCTGAACGCTGCGCTTGAGGCAGTAATCCCAAGGTATGATAGCGCCGCACCATTCGAGGTGTAACACTGCCACTAACAGCTTCTGTGAGTTCTTTGATTGTCAGGTGTTCAGTCTTCATAGGTTTAGTTTAACCAAAACATTGACATTGACACTAATGTCAATGTTTAAGATAAAAGGGTATCCATCACAACTGTTTCAAAAATGGTTTCTGCTGCCCCATTTACTCCTCGTTTTCCGAACATTTTTAAGGAACACCCCGATGCGATCGCGGCTCTGGGTTGCGCTGTCCTGGTTTTTCTGGGTTGGCAAACTCTTAACTTGGGTTGGATTGGCGCTGCCCTATTTATCCTGACCGCTGCCTACGTGGTGGGCGGATTTGATAGCGCCCGTGAAGGCTTAACAACCCTGTTTGCAGAAAAAGAGCTAGATGTAGACCTATTAATGATTGTGGCTGCTTTAGGAGCGGCAAGTTTGGGGTTGTGGCGGCGGGAATATTACCTAATTGTGGATGGTGCGATCTTAATTTTGATCTTCGCTATTAGTGGCGCACTGGAAGGATACGCCATGCGGCGAACGGAGCGCAGTATTCAGGGGCTAATGAGTCTAACTACTGATACGGCACGAGTATTGCTCAATGGACAGGAGCGAACTGTGGCGATCGCAGAATTAAAGGTCGGTGATCAAGTTTTGGTTAAACCGGGAGAATTGGTGCCAACTGACGGTTTAGTCACAGAAGGGTTCAGTACGCTAGACCAAGCCTCAATTACAGGCGAGTCCATTCCTGTTGAGAAAGCGATCGGTGATGAAGTCTTTGCAGGCACGATTAATGGTAGCGGTGCGCTACGGCTGAAGATTCATCAACCGCCAGAGAGTAGTTTAATTCAACGAGTAATCCGTCTGGTTCAGCAAGCCCAAAATGAAGCCCCACCCTCTCAGCAGTTTATTGAACGATTTGAACGTGGGTATGCGAAAGTCATTGTAATTGCAGGTATTTTACTGAGCATTATGCCACCATTCCTGCTGGGTTGGAACTGGGAAGATACCATTTATCGAGCACTAATTTTTCTGGTTGTTGCTTCACCCTGCGCTTTGATGGCATCCATAATGCCGACTCTGTTGTCTGGAATTGCTAACGGGGCACGGAATGGAATTTTGTTCAAGAATGGAGCGCAATTGGAACGGATTGGGCAAGTCCAAGCGATCGCTTTCGATAAAACTGGAACGCTGACAACTGGCAAGCTTCAAGTCGTTAATGTCATGGCAACTCAAAAGTCTGCAAACCAGTTGCTTGAAGTCGCCGCCGCCTTAGAAAGTTTGTCCGAGCATCCGATTGGAGAGGCGATCGTGCAGGCTGCCCGTCAGCAAAATTTGACTTGGACAGAAGCCGTAGAGGGTCAAGCTCAAGCTGGGAAGGGAATCACCGGAATCATCGCTCATCAAAGGGCTGTAGTCGGGAAAGCTGCTTTTGTCCAAGCGCAAGCGAAGCCCGTTTCAAATGCCCTAACCGAGCAAAGTCAGCAGTGGGAAGCAGAGGGGAAAACAGTGGTATGGGTTGCCTACGGGGGAGAAATTCTAGGCATTATTGCGGTTGCTGATATGGTGCGACCTACGGCGGCGCGGGCGATCGCCCGGTTGAAACGCTTAGGGATTAAGCGAATTGTCATGCTGACCGGGGATAACTCACGCACCGCCCACAGCATTGCTCAACAGCTTGGAATAGATCAGGTTTACGCAGAACTTCTGCCAGAAGATAAAGTCGATGTTATTCAACAACTTCAGAAGCAGTACCAGGCAGTAGCAATGGTGGGTGATGGGATTAATGATGCGCCTGCCTTAGCTCAGGCATCGGTAGGAATTGCGATGGGGGCAGGCAGCGATGTCGCCCTAGAAACCGCAGACATTGTGTTGATGGCAGGTCGCCTGGAAAGATTAGAACATGCTATTCGTTTAGGTCGTCGTTCTCAGAGGATTGTTAAGCAAAATATTGTGTTTGCTCTCAGCTTTGTGTTGGTGCTATTGGTTCTAAATTTTGCTGGCAATATCACGCTGCCGTTCGGTGTTCTGGGGCATGAAGGTTCTACAGTCGTGGTGACATTGAGTGGGTTGCGATTGCTCAGAGGTTAAGAAGAACGCTTTTACTGTAAGCCTGCTTTCTTCTCTTGTAGACCCTTAAAATATAGATGCCCCCCTGGGGGATATGTCCAAAATCATCTGATGGAGATAAATTCAAGAGTATCCCCCAATAAAAAATAGATTTAACCTGTCAGAGAGGGAAATATGACTACCTTTCGTCTATTTCAAAGTCTTAGAAATCCAGTGTTTGCACGACTCTACGCGGCTCAGACCACTAACTTGTTGGGAGATGCTCTAACTTGGGTTGGTCTAGCGCTGCTTGCTTTTGAGTTGGCTGGCAAGAATTCAGCGATCGTGCTTTCCACGGCGTTGACTTTACGGGTCACTGCCTTTGTTCTGCTTGCGCCTTTGGCAGGCGCACTTGCCGATCGCTTTGACCGTAAACGCATCATGCTCGTAACTCATTTGGCACGAATGATCATCGTCAGCCTGCTGCCGTTCGTCACTCAAATCTGGCAAATTTATGTTCTGGTGCTGGCTCTCAACGTTTTCTATGCCTTCTTCACTCCGACCTATCAGGCAACCATTCCCTTTGTAACAGGGCAGAATGATTATCCTCAAGCGATCGCCCTTTCCAGTGCCACGTTTCAGTTGCTAGGCGTGCTGGGCCCTGGTGTTGCGGGTGCAGTGGCAGCATTCATTGGAGCGCGTCAGGTGTTCTTTCTCGATGCCTCAACGTTCCTGATTGCAGCTATCTTAATTGCCACTTTGCCCGGTCAACTTAAAGTTGAGCAAATTGCATCTGAGGCGCGCACAACTGGTAGAACTTGGCGAGATATCAAAGATGGAACCACTCGTTTATTTGCAGATGCCCCTCTCCGATATGCCCTGGCAATGCAGCTAGTGGCATCTGTCACCGTAGCGCAAATTCTAGTTAACACAATAGGCTATGTACAGGGCACGCTTGAGTTGAGTAGCGTTCAGTACGGCTGGGTGATGGGAGCTTTTGGAATTGGAGCCACGATCGCCGCAGTTGTCGTTGGATCGTTCAGTCAACACTGGGCTAGAACTACACTGATTCTCATTGGAGCTACACTGATCACGATCGCGCTTCTACCTGCGAATAACGCGGGGCTAGGACTACTGATGATGTTGTGGCTGATCGCAGGAGCGGGTCAAACTTGTGTCAACGTATCGGCTCAAACATTGATTGCCGATCGCACTCCCAAAGAGGTTCAAGGTAGAGTTTATGGCGCACAGTTTCCTGGAGTCATCTTTGGTGGGCAGTCTCTTATCCGTTGACAGGATGGTTAGGAAGTTATTTCAAAGAGTCTGAATTTCTCTACGGTAGTCTGATTGGCTTAGTGCTTCTAGCACTTGTCCAACTCCTCCTTTCACCCCAGGGAAATGAGCAAGTTCCTGGTAGCATCTGGCATGACCATGAACACATCCACGATGAAAATCATCAGCACGATCACCATACAGGCATTCTAGTGAACGAACCTCATATTCATCCCCATCAACACATTGCGAATTCTTCTACTGGCAACTGTTTACTATAGAAAGAAACATCTCAGTAACTGACTTTGTTCGGTGTTGAAGTGCCAAGAGCATTAAGAACTTTGAGTGGTATTAATTTCTAGTGCTTTATTTGCGACTTCCGTTACTTGTTTGGCGGCTTTCTCTTTACGTTCACTGTAGCGATCGGTCAGATAATCCACCTGATCACGCAGCAGGAGAGTGAACTTGTAGAGTTCTTCCATTACGTCAACCACGCGATCGCGGTAAGCCGAATCTTTCATGGTTCCATCTTCGTTGAATTCCTGGTAAGCTTTGGCGACTGATGATTGGTTGGGAATCGTGAACATTCGCATCCAGCGTCCCAATAGCCTCAAGGTATTAACAGCGTTAAAGGATTGCGATCCACCACTCACCTGCATGACCGCTAGAGTTCGACCTTGCGTCGGTCTGACTGCCCCAATACTGAGTGGAATCCAGTCAATTTGGTTTTTTATAATGCCTGTGATCTGCCCGTGCATCTCTGGGCTAGACCAAACCTGTCCTTCCGACCATAAGCTCAACTCTCGCAGTTCTTGCACCTTGGGGCGAGTCTCCGGCACACTGCCATGAATCGGCAGTTCACGCGGATCAAAGAATTTAACTTCAGCCCCAAATTCTTGAATGATTCGTGCCCCTTCCTCTGCCACCAATCGGCTGTAGGAACGTTCACGCAGTGAGCCGTACAAGAATAAAATTCGGGGGGGATGATCAAACATCGTCACTTAATGATTCTCCTGCCAATTTCTGTAAAAACGTGGTCTGGCTTTCTCGCAACTCAGCATTAGGGTTAGCAGTTTGAATGACTTGCATCGCCTTGTCATACGATAACCCTGTATTAATCAGGTAAGCCGCCAGCATGGTTCCCGTCCGGCGATTGCCACTGGTGCAATGCACGGCAACCGCATTACCAAGCTGATTTTGCTGCTCTACAAAAGCTTGGAGTTTCTGAAGCTGTTCTGGGGTAGATGCAGTTCCCCCTTTAGTCGGCAGCCAGCGGTAAGGAAGGTCTAACTGCTCATACAAGTCAAGATTTGAGGGATCATCCATTACAGAGATGATCGCCCCAACGCCTGCTGCCTTTAACTCAGCAATTTCCTCTACCGTTGGTTTTCGCACTCCTGCTAGTTTGCCTGGAATAACCCACCACAAATTTTCTTGAATTGGCTGATTTGTTGCTGATGCCATTGTAATAAGCCTCATCCTACAGGAGTCGTTTCAAGTGTTTCAATCAATCGAGTCACCTGTTCCCTCACTTCATCCCGCACTCTCGAAAAGATTTCAGGTTGCTCTGCGGGGTCATCCAATTGCCAGTCTTCAAATACGTCTCGCGTGACCCATGCAGGCGGTAGATTTACCCCACAGCCACACAGAGAGATGACCACATCAAAATCTTCTGGGTTGAAATCACTCAAAGGGTTTGAGGTCTGACGGCTAATGTCAACACCAGCATCTTTCATTGTGGCGATCGCTTCAGGTCTGACTTGACTTGCCTCCAATCCTGAACTCGTCACCGTGATCTTTCCACTTCCTAAGTATTTAGCAAATCCCTCTGCCATCTGAGAACGAGCCGAATTCTTCTTGCAAACAAACATTACACGCTTCATAGTTAATTCCTCCCAAAGTTTAGAATCATAGCCCTGTTGATTTAGGACTTTTGAAATAACGCCGTTCAAACCAGAACGCCACATTAACAAGCGCAATCAAGGCAGGCACTTCTACTAACGGTCCGACAACTGCGGCAAAGGCAGCACCGGAGTTAATTCCAAACACTGCAACAGCAACGGCGATCGCCAGTTCAAAATTGTTGCCTGTGGCAGTGAACGCAACGCTAGCGGCTTTCGAGTAGTCAGCTTTAACTCGCCACGCCATGTAGAAACTGACCAAGAACATGATGACGAAGTAAATGATCAACGGAACGGCAATTCGCAAAACATCAAGTGGAATTTGGACAATCTTTTCACCTTGCAAGCTGAACATCACCACGATCGTGAACAGCAACGCGATCAGTGTGATGGGACTGATTTTAGGAATAAATTCTTCGTGATACCAGCTTTTACCCTTCGTTCTCACTAAGAAGAAGCGAGTGAAATATCCCGCCAAGAAAGGAATGCCTAAATAAATGAAGACGCTTTTGGCAATCTCGGCAATGCTGACATTCACAACGCTGCCCTGCAAGCCAAACATCGGCGGTAACACGCTCAGAAAAAACCAGGCAAACGGGCTATAGAAAATCACCTGAAAGATGCTGTTAAAAGCAACCAGTCCAGCCGTGTACTCGGTGTTGCCTCGCGCCAAGTCGCTCCAGACGACAACCATTGCAATGCAACGGGCTAACCCAATTAGGATCAATCCCACCATGTATTCTGGATAGCTTCTGAGAAACGTGATTGCCAGCAGAAACATCAGAATGGGACCAACCACCCAATTGAGCAGTAGCGATACACCCAGAATTTTGCCGTTGCGAAAGACATCACCCAGTTCTTCGTACCGCACTTTAGCCAGTGGCGGATACATCATCAAAATTAAACCAATGGCGATCGGAATGTTTGTTGTCCCGACTTGAAACTGATTAATGAATTGTTCCACACTAGGAACGAAGTAACCCAATGCCACCCCGATCGCCATTGCTAGAAAAATCCATAGAGTCAGATAGCGATCGAGAAATGAGAGGCGTTTGTAAATAGATTGATTGACAGCTTGACTCATCGAGATCCTTGTGAAAGTTAAAGACAACTACTCAAATTTTGGTCAAACGAAACTGTTCTTAATTGATCTAAAACGTTTGCTCTTTTTGAAGGACTTCCTGAATCATTAAGTAGAGCTGTAGTTTTCCGTCATACGCCGTACTACAGGCAGATAGAGCCAGCAAAACAGACATGGCTTAAACTTTGAGCGTTTTACCAAATTGAGAAATCGTAAGCCTCCAATGACATGAGAGTCTGGTACTAAGGATCGGCGCTCAGACACCTCACGACTACATCCAAATATTAATACATCAATTTTAGTTGATATGTCAACCAAAAAAACTTGACAGCTATAACAAACGCAACAAAAATTATTGCAATGGGTTAGTCCAGAAAAGCTGATAGATCATTAATCATCACAGGCTGGAGCAGGCATGATCGGACTGAAGCGACGGTATTCTGCCAGATATTGCTCTAACACAGCAAATTGGGGCAGGTTGAGGCTGTAATACATCCAACGCCCCTCTTGACGCGATCGCACTAGCTTAGCTTCCTTCAAAACCTTGAGATGAAACGATAGCTTGGATTGTGTTGCTTCTAGCGCCTCGCACAAGTCGCAAACACAGAGTTCTTTTGTCCGTAGTAAATCTAGAATTTGCACTCGAAGCGGTTCAGAGAGGGCATGGAGACCTGCTGCAACTGAGTTAGTAGGTAGGATGGATGCTTGTGTCATCAAGTTTTATCACTTCAATTTTTATTGAAATAAGGCTAAGCGTAAAAGTTTAGTATAGAACTGGGGATTGAATAATGTCATCTCATTCGCTAGCCGGAGCCTGTGAACTTTTGCAAGGAGACTTTAAAAACGCGATCGCCTTTACCAATGACTAAGAGCTGAGAACAAGGCTCTAAATATTTTCACTCAACAGCGTACAACCTCTTACAGTAAATCGATACAAGACCGTGGGCATATTATCGGCTTAAAGAGAATTAACAACGGGCTTAAAGTATGCTGAAGCAGACTACAACCTGGGCGAGGCTCAAACCCACATGGATGATCCGACTGAAGCACTTGTTTAACTCGACCTCCTACTGACTAAGGAGAGTGTCATTAATATGATTCATCTTCATTAGGATGACCTCCAGCTTGGCGGGAACCGACCCGATCGCTGGCTCTGTCTGAGAGGAAATGCCAGCTTCAATTTGGTTGAGTGAGTCGGCAACTAGAAGCTGGATTGCCTCGCTAGTGGTAAGAGTCTGTCCGGCGCGGCTGGATGCTTGCTGCACTGCCTGGACATCTTGAAGGAGTTGGGCGATTCGCTGTGATTTGTCCATCATTGATTGTCCTGTAGTTGTGAACTGTGTGTGGTTGAACTGGCTGAAAAGTGGTGTTGGGTTTCACCAGCTTGACGATCGATTACTGGGCGAAAAGCCTTGAAACGCAACCGATGGTTTGTCCACTCTAATTTCTCCTACGTTTCATGGGTGTTTTCCCATTGCTCCTAACTGCTGCGAAGCTTTTGAACCAACCTCTGCGCCAGAAGAAGATAATCATGCCAATTGCTACGATCGCCATCACTCCTAATGTGGCAACATATCCCCAATACCAATTGAGTTCAGGCATATTGAAGGGAGATTTCTCGGTATTAAAATTCATGCCATAGATTCCAGCAATGAACGTTAGAGGGATGAAAATGCTGGAAACAATCGTCAAGGTTTTCATCACCTCGTTCATCCGGTTGCTAACGGAAGACAAATAAATATCCGTCAAGCTGGAAGCAAGCTCCCGGTAGGTTTCAACAATGTCTAGAACTTGAATGGCATGGTCGTAGCAGTCTCGCAAGTAGACTCGCACATCCGGGCTGATTAAATCACTGCTATCTCGAATCAGCGCATTGATGGCATCCCGCTGTGGCCAAATGGCACGTCGCAGTTCTAAGAGTTCTCGCTTAATTTGATAGATCCGCTCTAAGATTTGTGGGTTCGGAGAAGTGATTACCTCTGCTTCTAAGTCTTCAATCAACTCGCCGTACATTTCTAAAACTGGGAAAAAACCATCAATAATCGCATCCATCAAGGCATACAACAAATAATCAACACTCGACTTGCGAATGGGCGATCGACTCGATTGAATCCTTTCTCGAACAAACTCTAAGCAATCATAGTCAGGTTCCTCTTGGACACTTAGCAGATAGTTCTTACCCACCACCAAGCTGATTTGCTCAGTCATCAAGCTTTTGCCATCTTGCCGCAACGATACCATTCGAGCGATGACCACCAAATGATCCTCATACTCCTCCATTTTGGGACGCTGAGGGACGTGGATAATGTCTTCTAACGCCAGCGGATGCAGATTGAACACCTGTTGGAGTTGTTCCCAAGTTTCCTTGTCGCCTAACCCACCCACATCTATCCAGGAAATCGATTCGCTGTCTAGATAGGGAATACACTCTTTGGGCTGTTTGATATCAACTTTCTGAAATCCAGATTGGCTGTAGTCGAGCAGGGTAATTTTGGGAGGAGGAGCATCGGGGTGAAAGTGAATCACTCCAGGAGCGCCCCCGCGTTCGTTGAAAAACTTAGTTCGGGCAGGAGAGGAGGTGTAGCGGCGTGATTGGGTCATTGTTGTTCCTCATTGCTCATTGATGCAACTGGCTCTGGCAAATAAATTCGATCTTCGCTGGCATCGTATTCAAACAGTTCTGCATAGCGTCCCCAGTCCACGGCTGTGGCGAACTGTCGCTCGGCTTCTTCATGCGGAAAATATTCGTCTAAGAGATCTAGAAAGAAATCGGCTCGCATCGAACCACTGCGTTTCTCCCGCAAAGTTTGCACCATACTGACTAACAATGGCACGTGCTCTAAGACTTGCTGCCGGAACAGGTCTTTGCTTCGCAGAATTGTCGTTGTTGCAAAGTCTCGTCCAATTTCAGTTAGTTTAATATCGCCTTGGATAACGTCAGCGAAGTCCAACAGATCGGCAGCTTCGAGAAGCGGCAGCAAGTCGTCTACCGTCAATCGCAGACGTTCTGCCACTTTATATACATCCAATGATTGTTCTTGAGTACTCTCAACAATCAGTTCTAGCAGACCGCTAATACCACCGACTCGTACATGGGGCAGGTGTTGAGCATAGGGCGAAGCTGGAGTGGGGAGCGTTGTTACTGAAGGCGTGGCGATCGCCCCTGTGACCTCAAGCTCTGGATTGGTCATCACCGTGTAGATGTAATCGACCAAGGTTTTAAAGCGGGAATGGTGGCGATCGTGCGATCGCGGCAAGTCAATTACCACCTCACCCCGAATCCGTCCAGGATTAGTTCCCAAAATGATCACCCGATCTGCCAAAAAAACTGCTTCTTCAATGTTGTGGGTGACGATCAAAATACTTTTAGATGGAAAAGTTCCAGCATTCCACAAGTCATCGATCTCACCCCGCAGGTTCTCGGAAGTCAGCACATCCAGGGCGCTAAAAGGTTCATCCATGAACAAGACTTGGGGTTGAAGCACAAAGGCGCGGGCAAAGCCGACCCGTTGCTTCATACCGCCTGATAACTCTTTCGGGTAGGCACTCTCAAACCCATCTAACCCCACCAAGTCGATCGCCTTCAGCGCCCGCTGTCGTCGCTCATCTCGGTGAACTCCTCGCGCTTCTAGCCCCAGTTCGACGTTTTCTTGCACCGTCAACCAGGGCAACAGGGCAAAACTTTGGAACACCATCGCTACATCGTTATTGGCTCCTCGCAACGGTTTACCATTGCTGAACACCTTGCCCTGACTGGGCGGAATTAAACCTGCCATAATTCGGAGGAGCGTACTTTTGCCGCTGCCACTCCGACCCAGCAAGGCTAATACTTCTCCCGATCGCACCGTCAGGCTAACCTCACGCAGCACCGTGTGCTCTCCTTTGCCAGAAGGCATTGGAAAGCTCTTATTGACATTCTCAGCAGCAATTAAGCTTTCATTAGCAACCGTTGTTTTCATCTAGCCAACCTCCCTCACAGATGGTACTTGGTTTCTGCTAGATGATACAGTCGCCGCCAGAACAATCGGTTCAGCCCCACCACAAACAGACTCATCATGGCAATACCGAGCGTGATGCGGGGCCAGTCTCCGACTTCGGTTGCTTGAGCAATGTAAGCTCCTAATCCAGTTGCAGTGAGGGTGGTCTGTCCCCAAGAGACAACTTCAGAGACGATGCTGGCGTTCCAGGCTCCACCCGTAGCGGTGACACCGCCCGTTACCCAGGCTGAGAAGATGCCTGGAATAATCAGCTTTTGCCAGCGCTTCCAGCCCTTCAGCCCTACATCTGCTGCCATTTCGCGTAGGTCAGTGGGAATGCTTTGAGCGCCTGCGATCGAGTTGAACAAGATATACCACTGGGCACCTAGGGACATCAGCAAAATGCTGCCCCAATTGATGCTGATATGGGTCTGGATAAAAAACAGTGTGGCAAACGGAAAGATAAAGTTAGCGGGAAACGAGGCGAGAAACAGCACAACGGGCTGCAACAGTCGTGCCAATTTAGGATTAAAGCCGATCGCCACGCCAATTGGAGTCCAGATGACTGTTGCAAAAACTAACAGTACGGTCACGCGCAGGAACGTTAGCAGTCCAAGTCCAAAAGTCTTAAGAACTTCCGCCAGCCCCACCGTTGTCAGGATGAAGTGCAGTGTCCAGATTGCCAGCGCCCCGATGACGACTAGCAGAACTAGGGTGTAAAGGCGATCGCCCCGTTCTTGGCGAACCGGATCAACATCAGGAGCAGGTTGAGGTCGAGTCAGCGCAGAGAGGAACCGATTAATTATTTCACTCGCGGGAGTCAGCGCTTTTCCCACTAGGCGAGGAATCCGTGCGGCTTTCAACAAGTCATACACCCAGGACTCTGGCGCTTCCGCCGAGGCGCTTTGCTCCATGCGGAACTTATCTGACCAAGCAATCAGCGGTCGCCAAAATAGCTGATCGACCAAGATGATGACGACAGCGATCGCCAAGACTGCCCATCCCAACGCCATCAGGTTTTTGGCAGCGATCGCGGCTGCCACATACGACCCAATTCCTGGCAAAGTATATTTCTGGTTCAAGACACTGATGGCTTCGCTCGCCGCCACAAAAAACCAACCACCCCCAAAGCTCATCATCGCATTCCACAACAGCCCGATCGTGGCAGAGGGGACTTCCAGCTTCGTAAACCGCTGCCAGCGTAAGAGTTGATAAAGCGTTGCGGCTTCATCCAGTTCTTCGGGAACCGTTCGCAACGACTGGTAAAAAGAAAAGGTCATATTCCAGACCTGGCTAGTGAAAATGGCAAAAATAGATGCGGCTTCTAGTCCCAGTAAACTACCAGGAAATAGAGCAATGAATCCAGTCACCGTAATGGACAGAAACCCCAACACTGGCACCGATTGCAGAATATCTAACAGCGGCACCATAATTCGCTCGGCGCGACGGTTGTGGGCAGCAATGTAGCCGTAGACGAGAGTGAAAACCGTAGACCAAAAGAGGGCAATGAACATTCTTAGCGTCGATCGCCCTGCATAGTAAGGCAGGTTGCGTGGGTTCAGATCAATTCCTGGCACAATGTCTGGCGGCTGGAAGCTGACCAGCGTTCCGGCTCCAATACGGGCAACGAGTGCTAGCAAAACTAATGTGCCGAGAATAACTGCCACATCTGCCAGACCAAAAGGGAACCGCCGCAGCGCTTCAGGAGAGGGAAACGTTCGTTTTAGCATAGAGAAGTTATGGAGTTTTCATAGTGCTTTTATCAACTTTGCATTTGCAAGACATCTGCTCCCTTCCCTATTTCATGACTCTAGTGGCATTCAAAATTGCTATGAGTGCCACGCCGACATCGGCAAATACCGCTTCCCACATTGAGGCAAACCCGAAGATGCCTAAAACAATGAACACTACTTTTATCACTAAAGCGAAAATAATGTTCTGCCAAACGATCGCATGAGTTTTACGGGCAATCTGCATTGCTTCCGCCACCTTAGAGGGGGCATCGGTCATCAGCACTACGTCAGCCGTCTCGATCGCCGCATCTGATCCTAACCCGCCCATTGCCATGCCGACATCGGCTCTAGCAATCACCGGAGCATCATTAATTCCATCTCCGACAAAGGCAACCTTGCCCTTCTTACCCACCGTTTGCAGCAGTCTTTCAACGGCAGCAACCTTATCTTCTGGTAATAACTCTGCCTCAAAAGAATCGACTCCCAGCGTATCAGCCACCCGTTGCGCCACTGCTTTGGAATCCCCAGTTAGCATCATGATGTTCTCAACCCCCATTGCCTTGAGCGAGCGAATCGCCTCAATTGCATCGGGTTTCGGTTCATCAGCAATCAAAATATATCCTGCGTAGCGCCGATCAACTGCCAGGTGAACGACTGTGCCTTCTACATCACAAGTATCATGGTCAATGTTCTCTCGGTGCATGAGGCGATCGTTCCCTGCCAGCACTTCTCGATTTTCTACCTTTGCCTGAATGCCATGTGCCGCAATTTCGGTGTAGTCTGTAATTGCTGACTCATTTATTGGTTGACCGTAAGCCTCTCGAATGGATTTGGCGATCGGGTGATTAGAATTTGACTCTGCCTCAGCAGCTAAGCGCAATAGTTCATCTTTGGTAAATCCATTGCTGGGGACAATTTCAGAGACTTTGAATACGCCTTGAGTTAACGTCCCTGTTTTGTCAAAGGCGATCGCTTTAACTGCCGCCAAGCTATCTAGAAAAGTCGAGCCTTTCACCAAAATACCTCGTTTGGCTGCTCCTCCAATACCGCCGAAGTAGCCAAGCGGAATACTAATGACCAGTCCACAGGGACAAGAAATTACCAGCAGGACTAAGGCGCGATACACCCAATCAGCACGGCTTGCACCTGAAATAAATAACGGCGGCAATATCGCCACTGCTAACGACAAAAAGACGACGATCGGCGTATAGCGTTGAGCAAATCGGGTGATGAATTTCTGGGTTTCTGCTTTCTTACTGCTGGCATTCTGCACCAGATCGAGAATCCGGGCGATCGAGGATTCACCAAACAGCTTCGTGACGTTGAGGGTTAGCACTCCAGATTGGTTAATCATTCCTGCTAGCACTGTTTCACCAGCACGAACGGTGCGAGGAACAGATTCTCCAGTTAATGCAGAGGTGTCTACCTGAGAGCTACCTTCTAGAATTTCACCGTCTAGCGGCACCTTTTCACCCGGCTTCACGATAATGGTGTCACCCACTTTGACGGTTTCTGGAGAAACTGTTTGAATGCCGTTTGCCGTTTTGAGGTTGGCAGCGTCGGGGCGGACTTCCAGCAGCGAGGAAATGGAACGCCGGGATTTACTAACGGCTGCTTCTTGAAACGTTTCGCCAATCTTAAAGAACAGCATCACGCCCACTGCTTCGGGAAGTTGGTGAATGGCGATCGCCCCTAATGTAGCAATAGCCATCAAGAAGTTCTCATCAAACACTTGCCCTTTGAGAATATTGCGACCTGCGATCGTCAGCACGCCCCAACCGCTCAGCAGATAAGCCGTGATAAAAACAGCATATTCAGCGATCGAGAAAGGAGTATTGTGCAAAGGTTTTTCAAAGACAGAACCCAGGATAAATAGCGCGATGACAACGCCAATCAGCAGTCCTTCCTTCTTTAAGTTAAATTCACCGCCACCATGACTATGATCGTGGTCGTCATCGTCATCGTCATCGCCAGCATGACCGTGTCCAGCGTGGTCGTGTCCTTCATGACTATGAGCATGACCATCATCGTGTTTATGTCCGTTGTGATGATCAGGCTCAGAGGCGCGGATGGGCGGCTTTGGGGTAACGATTGTATAACCCAACTTAATAACGCAATCTTGAATTGCCTTCTCACTGACCTGTTGTGGATCATACGAAACGGTCAAACGTCCAATCGCCACATCGACAGCAGCCTCAGTCACACCTGATAGCTTTTGCAGACTCCTTTCAATTTTCATCTCGCAGCTTGGGCAGTCCATACCTCCGACTTGCATCTGTTGAGTTTTAAGAGACGGAGTTTTAGCCATAGCAACTTAGATGAGATAAGGAGAAACTTCCAGAACTCTAACATAATTTCAACAAATATATGAATATCTATTCATATATGGAATGATTCTCATTTTCTCCTTTATACTGGAAGCGGGTCATGGATAACATTGCATAAAAGCAGTTTTCTTCTAACTCACTGTCTTCAATATCTGTCTTTCGTCTTATGAAGAAGCCGCGCCAAAAAGATTCTGAGCCAGCACAAACTGTAGATGCTCCTAGCTGCGATGCCTACCTGGTGACTTTAGGGACTGTGCGTCAGGTGCAGTCAAAAATTGCGTCATTGGAAGAAGTTCAGCGCATGGCGGAATTCTTTGCAGTGCTTTCAGATCCGAGCCGACTGCGGTTGCTCTCAGCTCTGTCAAAGCAAGAACTCTGCGTCTGTGATCTAGCCGCCGCTTTAAAAATGGGCGAGTCGGCGGTATCCCATCAACTGCGAGTTCTGCGATCGCAGCGCCTGGTCAAATACCGTCGCGCGGGTCGTAATATCTATTACAGTCTGGCAGATAGTCATGTGATCAATCTCTACCGAGAAGTTGCAGATCACTTAGCAGAACTCCCTACCTGACTTTGGTTGCAAAAAGTTTAACTCCGAACCTTACTCTTCATAGAAAAACATGTGCTGTTTCTCAGTAATTTTCAATGATTGCTAACTCTGCTCGACCTTATGCGCTTCTCTCCATTGCAGCAGCCATTCTCACTATTGCTCTAAAGATGGGAGCCTATTGGCTAACCAGTTCTGTAGGGTTATTATCCGATGCACTTGAATCGATCGTTAACTTAGTTGCCGCTCTGTTTGCATTTTGGGCGTTGTCCTTGGCAGCCAAACCTCCAGATGACGAGCACCCATTTGGACATACCAAAGCAGAATATTTTTCGAGCGGGTTGGAGAGTGCCTTAATTATGGTTGCAGCCAACAGTAACAAAGAGTAGGTTAACTCACGCCAAGCTCTACTAGCGAATTAGTGTTTTCGGTTTGCTAGAACTATGCTTCAATTGAAATCTCTGCTTCAACAGTATCCAGCGGACTTTCGATATTGAGCGAATGCGTTAGAGAGGACAAGGTCAGCGGCTTCGCGCTCCATACGAGTTTGAGGGCTAAACAAGGTCAAGGCTAAAGCTGGAACGACTACTATGTAAGCATTACAGCCTTAAGGCAAAAAACGGCTCCAATCATACTTTAACCCCTTGCCCAGCGATCGCACACAGCCCTTCGATTTGCCTGACATCATCTGCGCCCTCAGATTACATCAAAAAGTCGATGGTTTTTACATTAGCAGTGGATAGCCTACAATGTTGCCAAACGTATAGTCAGTCATTTCAGGAGATCGCAGATGGCGGAGGTTAGCACTCACCTCTACTGGTTGTTCCAGTCTCTCATTGCTTTTACGCCTTATTTATTGGCAGGTCTGCTTGCTGGCGCACTCGTCCTATCCGTGAGTGTTTTTCTAGCTCGTTTCCTCTTATGGGACTGGCTGCTGCCTTTCGAAGAGTCATGCTTGTTAACTCTTAAAGCGTGGGCTAACCCGACTCTAGACCGATATATGACAGCCCTGACCTGGCTGGCTCAAGGCGAGATTACTATTCCTTTGCTCATTTTGGTCGGAGGAATTTTGGTCTACCGTAACGAGGGCATTACAGCCTTGGTCTTGGCGATCGGGCTGAGTGGTTCATGGCTGCTTAATGGCATCTTCAAGTCTTTCTTTCGGCGCAAACGACCCGATCTGTGGGCTTCCCCCAAACGTCCGATGGACTATAGCTATCCCAGCGGTCATGCGATGAGTGCGATTTCCTTCTATGGTCTGTTGGCGGCTGACCTAACCCACTGTCTTAGTGTTCCTTTAGGCATTACTGCTACCTTGGCGGCGATCTTAACTCTGGGTGTGGGCTTTAGTCGGGTCTACCTGGGTGTGCATTGGCCCACAGATGTTTTGAGTGGATGGATTGCCGGGGGTATCTGGCTGGGGGCGTGTCTGTACGGACTAGTTCAGATTGGTGGGATTTAATGATGAATTTGCCAGTAGTTCAGGCTGAGGCACGCAAATCCAGAGGGCTTGAGGAATCACTTCAACAGTGACTGGGGTGGTGCCCAAGCACTCTCCGTCTGCATGAACTTCTAAGGGTGGATAGCTTCTAACCTCAATCTTAGAAACTCGATGAGTTTTGAGCCGTTCATGGGGCAGCCGTTTACCCCGCATGGCTGTAAAGAAGTGGCGCAGATGCTCCCATTTAGAGGGGTTGTTAATGTAGATAACGTCCAGTTTGCCATCATTCATCTTTGCTTCAGGCGCTAAGGCGAATTCTATACCGTAGCGAGGGCTGTTGCAGATATTAACCTGTAGGGTGCGAAGACGACGGATCCGTCTGCCATCAAGACGCAAGACCAAACGGTGTGGTCTGAACTGTAAAAAAGTTTTGATACCTGAGAGCAGACTCTTGAGGGCAGCCAGATAATTTTTCTTAATTCCTTCTTTGACCTCGTCCCCACAAGGAAAAAGTGAAGCCTCTAGACCTACGCCTACCACTTCCATAAAGTAATAATTATTTGCCTTGCCCATATCAAACCGATCGCGATCGCCCGCCGCTACAATCTGGATGGCTTGAGCCAAATCATTGGGAATGTTCAAGCTAGCCGCAATATTGTTGCGTGTTCCAAGCGGAATAATGCCTAACACCGTTTGAGTATGTACTAACCCACGCGCTACAGCTTCAATGGTGCCATCACCCCCCGCTACAATCACCAGTTCAGCCCCCGCTTTGGCAGCAGCAGCAGCAAGCCCTTCACCATCTTCATCGGGTGTGGTGGTGCAGATTTCAGCTTGGATGCCTTGGGCTTGCAAGGCATCTGTGAGTTCAGTGATCAACTGAGGATTCTCGGCAGAACCAGAGGTAGGATTGACGATGAGTAGGGTGTTCATCTGTAGCTTTTTCCTATCGGTTTGCACTTAGAGACGTTGGGAGCGAAAGCTGAACCCCACCCATGCACACCTGCTTGGCAAAAGGTTCACTGTCCCTTAGTTATATGCATCAATGGCTATTAGAATATCACTCCTGGGTATGACCGTCAGTTCTGCCTTTTCCTTTAGCCAAATTCTGCTAAAAAATGTTCAACTTATAGTGACTCCATAAGTGACTCCATACTAGAGTCTCCTCTCTTCATCTGCTTACTGTTTGCACCATGCCTTTTTCCATTGATTCATCATGATCAATTTCTTTTTGCTGACGATCCACAATGTCTTGCGCTAGCTTCTTGATTTCGGGGCGATCGCTTTTCTCTAACACCTGTTGCGCCATTGTAACTGCTCCCTGAAATGACCCCCAACTTTCGGACAGAGAGCTAAGAGTAGTATCTTTGTCTAAGGAGGTTACGAGAAATGGCAGGTCGTCGTCAATACAATGCAGAGTTTAAGGCAAAAGTGGTGTTGGAAGTCCTGAGTGGCGAGAAGACACCGAGTGAAGTCTGTCGAGCACACAAACTCAACATTAATGTGTTGAATCGCTGGCGCAAGGAATTGGTGGAGCAAGCGCCGACGATTTTTGAGCGAATCGAGATGCGCAGCGAGGATCAACAACGGATCGCTGAGTTAGAGCGGCTGGTGGGACAGATGACGATGCAGTTGGAAATCGCAAAAAAAGTATCGGGAGCCTGGAGCCTGGACAAAAACGGGAGGTCGTGATGCAGTTGAAACACGAATATCCAGTTGCTGTGATTTGCGAGGTGTTGGATTATCCCCGGAGCCAGGTCTACTATCAGGCTCAAGAACCCGTCGATGAAACTGAGATTAAAGCGGTCATCGCCAAAATTGCCGGAAAATATCCGACCTACGGGTATCGGCGAATTACGGCTCAATTGCAGCGGCAGGGGCATGAAATCAACCACAAGCGAGTAGCTCGATTGATGGGTGAGATGGGGATTATGGGAAAACCGCCCCGAAAGCGAAAACGGACAACCAACAGCAATCACGAATATCGCCGTTATCCGAACCGGGTGATGAATCTAGCGATTGAGCGCCCTAACCAAGTCTGGGTGGGGGATATCACTTATATTCGTCTCCAGGAGGAGTTTGTCTATTTAGCAGTGCTAATGGACGTATTTACGCGAAGTATTCGAGGTTGGCATCTGGCTCGGAGCATGGATCAAAGTTTGACTTTAAGAGCATTGGGAAAAGGATTAGAGAAAGGGGTTCCTGAAATTCATCACTCAGATCAGGGGGTGCAATATGCTGCGACGGCATACGTCAATTTGCTGAGTCAGCATGGCGTGGCAATCAGTATGGCAGAAGTGGGAGCAGCGTGGCAAAACGGCTATGCTGAGCGGTTGATGCGAACGATTAAAGAAGAGGAGGTGGATTTAACTGAGTACCGCAATTTTGCAGAAGCATATCAACAGATTGAGCAGTTTTTAGAAGATGTCTACATGGAAAAGAGAATACATTCGTCACTAGGGTATCTAACGCCGAGTGAATACGAAATGAACTGGAATGAACAAAAACAAGAAAACTGTGATACAAAGGAGGAGTCACCTTAAAAGTTTGTTTTTGCTGTCTGAACTTAGGGGTTCACTTCATTGACTTGCTTTCAGACCGCTCTATCGGTGATCCAGTGATAGAACTGACGACATTTTTCAACATCATCTAAACTACTGAGCATTTGATTAACTCCATCCATAAACGGCATCTTTGATGACTCTGGCACTTGAGCTAAAGGGTCGGGCATCGTTCCTTCCGGCGGTGCTTCCTCTGGTTTCTCTCGGAAGCTACGCCCTGTCGCTTGCTCTAGATTGGCGATCGCCTGTTCCAACACCTCGTCCCAATCTGGCTCCTCATTGCGTTCAACATAGATAGATTTACCCTCTTGAATCACACGACAAAACATCACCCCACCCTCCTCTCCTGGATGCAGGGCTGATTTATCAAAGAGAGAAAAATGAGAATGGAGGGGTAGCTTTATCTCAGGAGTCTGCTCATGAGCTTGATTCAGCACCTCAAGACAGTTCCCGACTTCCGCACCCAACCCCTCTATCCTTTATGGGTCGTCTTATTGTTAGTTATCATGGGCATCCTGAGTGGCGCTCAAGGCTACCGTGCCTTAGAAGACTTTGTCGCCCGTCATCAAACCACCTTACTTCAACTCCTCGACCTCCCCTACAAACGACTGCCTGGGTTCTCCACCTTGCGCCGGATCATGGTGCGCCTCAACTACGTGGCTCTCGGCGAAGCCTTCAATGGCTGGGCACAAGAAGCTTTTCCGATGCTACCAGCAGACGCAGTGCCAGTCGATGGCAAAGGCATTAAAGCCAGTGTCAGAGATTATGACCAGGAATATCAGGACTTCGTGAGCGTGGTTTCGGCTTTTAGTGTCCATCAAGGCATCGTCGTGGGACTGGAGGTGATGCACAATGGCGAAACCAGCGAA
>JBBRCV010000088.1:0-20334 GCA_038204505.1 Elainellales cyanobacterium | reverse complement strand
TCTAATATTAAGGATTTTAGACGGTTATGGCGTTGCTTCATCAGGTTGAGTGCGAGAAATTGTCCGAGTCAGGATGCCGCCTGCCATTGCCAGAGCCGCTAAGCCTAGAAATACAGCCCGAAGCCCAAACCAGGTTTCTGCTAGACCTGCCAGGACTAGAGGCAGGCTGAGAGCAATATTGATGGCGTTATTTTGTAAGCCGAATACTTTGCCGCGCATGTCTTCGGGGGTTTCTTCTTGAATTGTTGTTTGCATGGGAACTCCGGCGATCGCACAGCAAGCTCCCAGACATACTAGAAGAGGCAGACAAGGGAAAAACCGATGGGCAAAGAAAGACACCGCAGCCAGGGAAATCGCCATTCCCACTGATCCATAGAAGCCAAGCTGAGTGCGAGAGAAGCGTTGCCCAAATTGCCCGACTAAGACCGCCCCGATCGCCATTCCTACACCGCCTGCTGCCAACAGGAAACCAAATTGAGAAGATTTAATATCGGGCATTACCTCTGCCATTCGCACCGCTAGGACTGCAAGCGCTGCAAAAATGGAGAACAGGATGACGAGATGAATGAGTGCCGTGCGGACTTGGCGTTGATGCCTGAGATAGTGCAAGCCGTCACGGATGTTATCCCAGACGGCGGGTAGGGTTTCATCAGAGGCGGCGGCTTTCTCATCAGTTTTGAGCAGCATGAGCAGGAAACCAGCGATCGCGTAACTGCCGCCGACCAAAAGCTCTTTGCCGATATCGGGGGTGGCATTTAGAGCAGTGGCGATCGGTGCTACAAGCTGATCTGCCAAAGCCAGTAAGGGTTCACCCAGGGCAAAGCCGACAATCACCGATGCCATCATGGTCATGGTGTAAAGGGAGTTGGCAGAGAGCAAATGACGGCGATCGACAACGAGAGGAATAACGGCTTGTTCGGCTGGCGCAAAAAATTGGGTGAGGGTTGAGACTAAGAAAGTGATCCCTAGCAGGACGCAAAAGCCAATAGGCAAGCCGTAAAACGAATGCCAGCTCTGAGTACTCCAGAGTAGGAAGGGGAGGCTTAGAACCAGTCCACCCCGTAAAAGATTGGTGACGACAAGAACTGCCCGTTTGCGCCAGTGATCGACAAACACTCCGGCAACTGAACCGAACAAAATGGCAGGAATTGTCGAGGCGATCATCAAAGAAGATACCCAGCCACTAATGGTTTGGTCAGCCGACTGAAAACGGCTAGCAATGAGAGCAATCATCAGGACTAAATAAACTTTGTCTGCCAACTGAGAAAAGACCTGACCACTCCAGAGCGCCAAGAAGTTGCGGTTTCTAAGGACGGGGAGAAATCCGTTTTCTGGCTCTGGCTCTGGGGGATCACTGGGTGAAGTGGATGGGGCGATCGCTCCGTTTTCACTTACGTTTTCACTGATATGAGCCAATTCTTGAACTTCATCCCACGGCTCAACATTAGAGGCGCTAGGGACAATAGGAGCGATCGGGGCGACCTTCTCGTCGTGCTGGTCACGCTCAGATCGCGCCTCAAGATAGTTAGGGAACATCATCTCGGCTGGCGATGTTGACGCTTTAGGGAATTCAAAATCAGACGGTCGCATCATGGTTTACGGGCAGGGAGAAAGGGGCGTTAGCAGGAACGAAGCAGGCATCAATCAGTGCCGCAGAACGAATGGGGCGATCGAGGTGATATTGAGCATAATGGCGCAATACTCGTTCAATAGAAAGCCAAGCTTGATGATAAACAGGCTGCAAAATCATTTCATCAACTTGCAATAGTTCTTGAACAAGATTCGGTTGCGCTAATTGTTGAAGGAGCCATAGCTCCAAAGCGTTGAGTTGAGTGCTCCATCCAGGAGGCTGTTGGGTCGAGGATCGGCTGGGTACTGAGGTGATCGAGGATGAGGGGCTTGATTTTTTTTGGGGACGCGACGAATGGGGTGAATGTTCGAGTTCAGCTAGTTGCACAATGCCGCCTGAAACCACGCTAAATCCAATTCTCCAGTCAGGATCACTTAGGTCTGGGGTGATGACCTGCCGCGTGACACAGCATTCCTGCACTTGCGGTGTGATGCCTGCTAATGCCAGAAGATGGAAAGACGCGTGGGCAAGACATGCCAGCGTGGCAGGGGATTTTTCTAGACGGCTCAGATGCTCTCTCATGAGACAAAGCAACTCGGCTTGAGGCTGGTCACTTAAGGCTTGAGAGAGGGCAAGCTCTGCTAGGTATTGACCTGCGGTTAGTTTACTTAAGCTTTGACTTAAGCCAGGGTATGACTCTAAGCTTTCTGCTTGAATAACTTTGTCGAGGCTGCGTCCTTGAACAATCAAAAGTTGGTTGACAACGAATAAGCCGCTACGCCCACCCAAACTAGACTTGTGTTTGCGAGCGCCTGGTGCGATCGCCCGAATCAAACCAAATTCCTCTGTAAGAATGGTCAATAGGCGATCGGACTCACCGGACGGCGTTGTCTTGAGGTTGATTCCAGTTGCCTTGTAAGTTCCACTCATAGTAATTAAGAGTCTGATCCTTCTTCAAGCGTACCGTGTTGCTGAACTAAAGCGGGACCGTAGGAAGTTCCTAAGCGGGTAGCGCCTGCCATAATCAGCGCGATCGCCTGTTCTGCCGTCCGAATTCCACCTGAAGCTTTGATGGCAACCTGGTCTTTGGCAACCTGGTGTAAGAGTTGAACATCTGCCACTGTTGCGCCTCCTAGCCAACCAGTGCTGGTCTTCAAAAAAGAAACGCCAGCATCAATGCAAATTTCGGCTGCCAAAATCTTCTCTTCGTCGGTGAGGATGGCAGTTTCTAGGATGGCTTTGATAGGTAGCCCCGTTTCTTCAACAATGGCAGCGATCTCTCGATGTAACGCTTCAGTATTGCCAGACTTTAGCCAACCCAGGTTAATGACCACATCTAACTCATTAGCGCCATTTTCCATTGCTTCCTGTGCCTCAAAGAGCTTGACCGCAGACGTGGTTGCGCCAGTCGGAAAGCCAATCACAGTACAGACTTGAGGACGTTTATTGTGCAAGAACTCTACTGCTTGACGGACTGCATTGGGGAAAATGCACACCGTCGGGAAGCCAAATCGATCTGCCTCTTCACAGCACTTTAAAACCTGCTCTGGAGTGGCAGCAGGATTAAGGAGAGAGTGGTCAATAAATTCCGCCAAATTAATTTCAGTGCTAAATCCTGCCACGCTTCTAACCTCGCTTGATTGTAATCTGGCTTGCTTTTAACCTGGCTCATTACTGCACAGTGTAAAGCAACACACTTCTGATTAGAGCGGGTACGTTATGCTGTGGATGCCTAGCCAAATGATGGCTAACAATTTTTTGTCCCGTGTGATTTTCTGAGGTGACTATGGCTTCTCCATCAACTCCAAGCCAGTTTTCGGAAGATACGACCTGGAATAGCCTAAAACGGGCGATCGCCACAAGCTCTGGGTTCAAGCGGTGGCAACTTGAGCAGACTACAACCAGTCCTCAGATTCAGAGCATGAGTCAAGAACAACTGGTGAGTAGCTATTTGCGCGAAACGCTAGAGACTTTGGCTTACTAAATCCTCGTTAGAGCAGTCCTCTAATTCGCTCTAGGATGTTGTCAAGACCGCCTCTGAGCAGAGAAATCTGTGCATAGGTTTCTATGAGGCGCTCGCCATCTATGTGAACTTCTTGAGTGGGATAGTTTTGAGCGATCTCAAGAATGCTGATGTTGTTGTCCTTGCTAGCAGATAGAACGAGGGCGGCTCGCATGGCTTCTTTGTCAGCTTTGCGAGAAGGCGTGTAAACGTATTGGCTAAGTCGATCCAGGACTACGCTGCCCACGATGCTATTTAAAACGCGATCGAGAGTGACGACGTTAACGTCGACTTTGTCGGTAAGAGTTTTTCTGACCTTCTCAGGATCTTGCTTAGACATACGCATGTAAGCTTTTAGGTCACGCGTAAGTTTACCTGTTTCAGCAAAAGTGGTGAGGTCTTCAACAGGAATTGAACGCTCAAAAACGTTGTACTTAAAAACGACCTGCTCAGCAGCGATCGCCGCTGGACTCAGCACAGAAAGAGCGATCGCTGTACTCAATCCCCATATCCCCAGTTTCAAAAGTTTTTTGTTAGACATTTTTCCTCTAGCCGACCCGTTATTTTTCATCATAAGCTCGGTTGACGTTGTTGATATCGGCTTAGTTTCATTGGAGAAAGTTATTTAATAGGAAAGCGGCGATCGCACTGCCTAATGGCACGGTCAAATTATCAATCCCCCATTTAGAGAAAGCTTCTAAACCTGTGGCGATAAGGGCGATCGCAGCAGCAATGAGCCAAGTCTGCCAAACATTTCCTTGTACAGATAGAAAAATAAAGCTACTGACGCAGTAGCTAACTACTGCCATTGTCAGCGACCCTTCCCAACTTTTCTGCATTCCCCAAAGCTTGTAAGGATGTCGTCCCCACTGTTTTCCAATCAGCGCGGCTAGCCCATCGCCCCAAGCCATGATCAGTATGCCCAAAACCGCATAGTAGGCATGGGTTTGCCAAAAGACGCTAGTCAAAATGCCAATGCTGACGGCATAGAAAAACGTGCCAAGGCTTTTTCGTCCAATGTTATTGATGTCTGGCAAAATTGGCAGTCGGTATGACAACAGGATGACTAGACTGAAGAGAACCGAAGCCGAAATTCCTATCCAAGCCGGAATTTGCAGCCACCAAGCAATCAGAATGACGTTGCCTGTACCAATGTGGACAATTTTACGAACCATTTCAGGCTGGGCATGGGCAAATCGGCGAAGAGATTCGGCGATCGCCACTACAAATGCCAGCCAAACTGTGACTACGGCAAGCTGTAATCCTAAGCTGGGTTCGATTAGGGGCATGGCGTTCAACAAAATGGACTCATTTAGAAAACATCACTGTTCCCAATTTAGAGGATTTTTGGGTCGAACTCATCCAGTCTTCAGCATTCAAGGCAACCTCACAGTCTGTATACTGACCTATTGATGGTGTTTTGAAACGATGGTGTTTTGAAATTGAAAGTGTTTTGAAACGTTCAGAGCTAACGCTGTAGCGTTTATCCAATTCAGAGGCTTATGAAAGTAGCAGTAACCGGGGCAACAGGATTTGTGGGCAGTCGCTTGGTCGAGAGACTCCAAGCAGAAGGACATCAGATCTTGGTGTTGACCCGTAGCGCCGAATCAGCAAAACGAGTTTTTCCGACAGCCACATTTCCTAATGTGGAAATTGTGACTTACTCGCCGCTAGAATCTGGCGCTTGGCAGCGATCGATTTCTGGATGCGATGCGGTGGTGAATTTGGCAGGAGCGCCTATTGCTGAAAGCCGTTGGACTCCCGAGCGTAAGCAAGAAATTTCAGATAGCCGCAAGCTGGGAACCCGAAAAATTGTTGAGGCGATCGCCCAAGCCAATCCTAAGCCCACAGTTTTAGTTAACTCCTCTGCCATTGGCTACTACGGCACCAGTGAAACCGCCACGTTTGAAGAATCTGCTAAACCAGGCAGTGATTTTCTGGCACAGGTCTGTCAAGACTGGGAGTATGAAGCGGAGAGAGTTAAAACGACTGGTGTGCGCTTGGTGATTTTGCGGACTGGAATTGTGCTGGGAATGGGTGGGGCGATCGCCAAAATGTTACTGCCTTTCCGAATGTTTGCAGGTGGTCCAATTGGCAGTGGACGGCAGTGGTTCTCATGGATTCACCGGGATGATCTGGTGAACCTAATTCTTCAAGCCTTAACCCAGACCGACATGACAGGCACCTACAACGCCACTGCGCCTAATCCAGTGCGTATGGCAGAACTGTGTCAGGCGTTGGGGCAGGTGATGAACCGCCCTTCCTGGCTGCCCGTCCCAGATTTTGCCCTCGAAGCCTTGCTAGGAGATGGAGCGCAGGTTGTGCTACAAGGTCAGCAGGTTCTGCCTAAACGGACTGAATCCAGTGGATTTAAGTTTGCTTACCCGACTGTAAAACCTGCCCTGGAAGAATTTTTGAGCAAGGCGTAAAAATATCGCGGGGACGTAAAAGTTCACATCCCCGCGAGTAATCAATGCCCGCAGGCAATCAATAATTCAGATAAGGTTCATGAAGCCGAGATTCTCTGCCGATCGCCAGTAGGGATACACCTATGAGAACTCCACGTTTAAGCCAAGTCTTTATAATTACGCAGGCGAATTAACTGGCGGCGCATTTCAGGAGAAGCTTCTACTTCAGAAACTTCTATGACTTCAGCGTGAGCCTGGAGCGACTCAAGATATTCGTCTGCACCATAGGAAAATGCTTCTAATAGTATTTCCAATAGCTGTTCGCGATCGCGTGGAAGATTTTTGTCTTCGATGAGGCGAAACTTTAGATGAATTTCGCAGTTGTATACAGCAAGTTCAGAATCAAAGGGTTGGCAATTAAAAGAATCGGAAGAATCAGGTTTCATCAGGAACAACAGCGAGCCCAGCGCTGCAATAGAAGGTTGATTTGAATCAGGCTGAACACACGGCTTAATCAATCTACCCTCAACGCTCCCGCCAATGACGGTTAGGTCAGTTAGAAGACCATTTAAGCAAAATCCCTCTTAGAGGGGGCTTGTATCGCTGAGATACTTACTACTCAAACTAGCATTCCCACAACATTAGACAAATCTACTAATTGGCTAAACTGGGGTCAGCCTGTCTTTTTACTCTGCTGGTAGATCGCTTATTTGAGTGCAAATTAGTACAGTTGGGATTGATACATTGATATTTAGTGAACTAACGATAGCATCCTTATTTGTGCTTACGAAGATGCTTTTTGTAAAGCCTTTATGAGAAACAAGGTGTTTATATAAAAACTAGTTAAAGGCAAGATCTAGGGTGAGTTTACGTAAAAAAATGTTAACCAACAAAATGAGCAGAAAAAATCTATGTTCCTGAATAATAAACTTTTGGTGTTAAGGGGACAAAGTAGGAAGAGAGTCCATGTTTTGAAAAGATAATTATGAGTAGAAAAAATAAGTGAAAAGGCTTGATTTGATAGCAATTTTACTGAGGCGATCGCTTTAATTAATCAAGTGGCTTTAACGATGTTATTAAATACTCTAGCTTTAATAAATTGATCGATATTTCTACTGAAAGTAATAATCTAAAGGATACTTTTAGACACCTTTGCTCAGACCCATAGGGGAAAGTCGGCAGCAAAGGTTGACAGCGATAAAAGATGAATTTTGGGATCGAGGTGGGCAGTTTTTCGGTCTGAAGCGGTATTGTAACCCCAATCACCTAAGAAAAGCCGGACGTTGCTGAGGTCTGGCTGAGCAGTAAGGGCTTGTAGCGTCTTTAGGCGATCTTCGACAAACCAGATGATGGGATGATCGATTTTCTGGCTCAGGTCTTGAGTGAGCACGCGCAGAGTCTGTGATTTGGGCTGTTTGAGGGATTTACCAAAAATTTGGGATTGGGGAAAGTCGATCCCTTGTTGTTGAAGCAACTGAACCACGAATCGTTCTTCTTTAGTCGTGATAATAACGGGATGAAGGGGGCTGAGTTGCTGGAGTCGTTCAATAACTCCAGGGTAGAAATGATGGAGAGCAAGCCAGCTTTCTAGATCGTTGGCAATCCAATGATCACGGATTTGATCTACCTGGTTGCCGATTTCGGTGGCAGAGAGTCCGATCGCCTGGGCAAAAGTTGGGGCGATCGCCACCCAGTTTGTCAAAATCTCTGCCTCAGAAACGCCTGACAGAACTGCTTTAATAACTACGGGCATTTCCCACCCAGTTTCTACTACCGGACGCAGGCGATAAAACTGTTCTGCCAAACCTTCAGGCGGCACTGCGTTGGGATGCGACCAAATTTGGCAATAAACCCGCCATGCTGTTTGAAAATACTCCATTAGACCGTTGCAAAGGACTCCATCAAAATCGAGTGCTAGAAGCGTGGGGGTGGTTTCTGTCATGGTTGGGAGAGAAGGGATGAGGATACTAGCTGAAACCACATTGTTCCAGGCGATCGATGAAAGCGGTCAGGATTTTATGGTCGATCCGACAGCCGCCCCGTCCTGAGCCGATGCCTCCATAGTGAAGAGCTTCTTCCCAAGGAATTGTCCAAAACCAGAGCGCTGGCAGGTGACCCACAGGAGCTTGAGTGGTGAAGTCGAGTTGGTTGTAGTATCTCAGGAATTCTAGGCGATTGACCCACCAGCCGACATTTTTGCTAAATTCTAAGGCTCGTTCTTCGTCAGAACGGCTAGGATTAACGGCGTTTTCGGTGGAGATGATGACACCGGAATAGAGCCGACGTTGCACCGTAAAGCTAAACTGCTCGTCGCTGTATCTGCCCCAGAGGCGATCGATCGTGTGCATATCGGTGCAGGGAAATTTGGCGATGGCGATCGTGTCTAGCCAGCCTGCTTGACTGCGCCCCGTTGCCTGGAGCATGACGTTCAGCGTCTCTTCATCGGCTTTTTCCCATTGGTTTGCTTCTAGCAGCTCTTGGAGACGAGTGTAGTCTATGTTCCAGTCAGAGCGGAGACTGGGCGGATCGAGGCGAGTGGTAGGGAGAATTGGCGGCTGAATGTTTGGGTCAGACTCAGCCAAACTGGAGAACGGCAGGTAGGTCGTGGATTCTTCGGCAAACCTGGAAGACGGCGGCGAGGTCGTAAACGGTTCTAGGTCGATATCGTCTACTAGCTTGGCTTCAAGGGGATCGGGTAACCGAAAATCGCGGGGATCAGGCGCTGAGTTGGCTGTGGGTTGCGGGTCGGAATGCGGTGGATTGAAATGCGGTGAGTCGGAAGGTGGCAAGTCGGGATATTGGGGAAAGGGGGAGACTGCCGCGTCGAGGTTAGGTGATGGGAGCAGTTCACCTTTTTGAGAAATGAGTTGTCCTTCAATTTTGATGACATCGATTCTTTGTAAACCCAAGCTATCTTGTAATTGCCATAACCGCCTTTGACTAGCAGAACTCAGGGGAAATTCTTGCCGAATGGCATCAGAGAATTCCTTCTCGTAGCGGTACAATGCCTCTCTGTAGGCATGGGTTTGAGCTTGAAAGTCGTGGTCAACTTTGGCTTCGATCGCCTCCACCTCTTGGTCTGTAAGTTCTAAAGATTGTTGGAGTTGCTGCAAGCCTTGACGCATCTCCTGACCAGGGGGTGATTCTTGCCGAATGACTTGCAAATAATCCTGCCCATAGCGATCTACACGCTCTTGATATTCTCTGGGCTGTTCGCCTGTGGTATTCGCTGCTGCGGTATTGTTCGCTGCTGCGTCAGTATGGTTGTCTGAGTTCATACTCGATACGTTTTTGACAGAGAAAGTTCGGGGGAAAGTTCGTTGTGTTAACGATATCGCTATCTGCACTGTGACACAACTAAGACACAAGCTTGGCTTACTCCCATTCCTGAGATTCCTGGATTTCAGATTGAATCAGGTTTTCTTGAAGTTCTGCCCAGTTCATTTGGGCGCAGGGCAGGTCTTGTACCAGTCTGCCTTGCTGTAAATGTAAGACGCGATCGCAAAATTGTTGAGCCAGATTGAGCTGATGATTGACCATAAAGATGGTGGTTTGCTGAGTTTGAGAAAGCTCGATCAACAGCTTCAGTAGATAGTCTGCTCGTCCTGCATCTAGGGCTGAGGTGGGTTCATCGAGCAACAGAACTTTGGGTTGAATAATTAGGGCACGGGCGATCGCCACCCATTGCCGTTGCCCTACCGAAAGCTGTACTTCTAGCCGCCCTAGCCAATCTTGGGGAATGTGCATTCGTTCTATCCAAAGGCTAATCCGTTGCTCGATCGCAGGCTGGGGAATGCTTCGCAGCACTAAGGGATAGGCGAGTGCTTGGCGGACGGTCATGCCTAAAAGCTTAGATTCTTGTTGAACGAGAGTAATTTGTTGGCGAAGAGAAATGATTGGAATGCGGCGAATATCTTGGTTTTCAAAGAAAATAGCGCCTTGACTGGCTTCGCTTAAGCGGTTAAGCAGGCGCAGGAGAGAAGTTTTACCTGCGCCCGATTGTCCGATTAAGGAAAGGCGATCGCCCCGAAAGACTTTAAAGGAAACATCGCTTAGCAAAGAGCTATCTCCTAACCCAGCCTTCAAACCTACTCGTTCCAAGCCAATTATTTCCTCTTGTCCATTCATCTGCTCACCCTTGCCCTAATGCTGTCCAACCCAATGCTGTCCAGATTGTCCAAGTGTCGATCGCCAATAGAAAAACGGTCAGCACTAGTAAAAACAAATACATCCAGGGCTGTGCCAAGGGACGAACATCGGTAGTATCAATGCCTGTTTTTGCTTGGACTTGCCGGACGAATTGAGCAAAACCCGCGATTCGCATGGGCAAAAGATAAGCCTGTTCGGAGGTGCTAAGAAAGTAGTAAACAATGCCACCCTGCCCGGTCGATCGCGGTTTAAGAGCTTTGACCTCTGCCCAAGGGAGCGACCAGCCCTGCCGAAATAGCCGAGGAACCCAGGCAGGATAGGCAACCTGAATCCCTAGATCATCAACAATGACGCGCTCACAAAGCGCCGCATAGAGCGCTAGTCCACCCAATATTAAGCCGATCGCCAACACCTTGGGCGGGACAGCAGCATGAGTGACCTCTGCAAGAAACGGCAGCGGGACGGTTAGGGAGACATAGAACAAAAGTAGGGTGATCCGAATCAGCGGCGAGAGATGGAAGACTCTGGGCTGAAAAGGCTCTGGAGATTGGATCTGGGGAACTGGGCTAGAAATAGAGGTTGACACGATGGCAGTGACAGAAGGTTTTCCTTAATTTAGCGCGACTTCGATTAAGGAAGGTACTTTTGAACGATCGTCCAACCCGTTAAAGTGACGGTTGTAAAGCCGAGGAAAAGCGCTAGATTTGTGCCAACGTGGAGCGATCGCGCCCAGGGACGCTTAGGGCTAATTTGGGTAGCACTCCAGGCTGACAGCAGCGTCAGACCTACCACTAATAATCCAGCAGGCAAGTGAACTGAATGCCCCAGGTTGCCGTAGTAGCCAAGGGTTCCGACCAGTCCAACCACCATCAACAGCACGACGAGCGTCACCATCGTACCCCCCACAATATAGTGAGCTGGGCGCAGCCACTTAGGGCGGGGCTGACTGTTGCAACGACTGAGGAAAAGCCAGGAGCCAGAGGCTGCCAAAAGCAGGTAAGCAAAGAGAGAGAAGCCCATTGACCAGGCGGCAATACGCCAAAGCCAGAGGAAGGAGGGGAGGTGCATAAATCAGATTGAAAAGGGCGATCGCTAAAGGGCAAAATGCCCCACGATTTAACTGTATGGAGATAAGGGGCATCTCTTTAGCTTTTAGCTTTCGCTGTCTTCTGTCAATATTTTGATGCGGATGGGATGGGAAAAAGCGGTGCCTTCTTCTCCAAGGTTGACTTCGATCGTGTTATTGGTGAGAGGAGTCAGGCAGGAGAGGAGCGAGCGCAAGTGGGGCGTACTCTCACCGCTGTCTACAAACACTCGCTCGGCAAGAGTGTTCAATCGTTTCCAGGTGGTGTAGAGCTTGGCGGCTGTTTGCTCTAACTGAGAGGCGCTATTGACCAAATCAGCCGTGCTGCTCAGGCATCCAAGTCTCAGTGCTTCTTCTAAAGCGGCTTCCAGGTCTACAGACTCGTTGTTGAGAATTTGGACTTGGGTAGCAGCGCTCAGGTACTTTGCCAAATAGCGGGCTTCAGCAGTCACCTGCTTGACTGTTTCGACTTCAGGATTTTCGGCAACTTCCGATCGCAGAAAGTTCTGGTGGGCTTCGGGAAGCTTCGTCATTTCCTTGACCAGCGGGGTCAGGTAACGAGCCGGAACAGTATGGTTAGCAGCTTTTTCTTTAATTTCTACAGGCAGAAGGTCGGAGGTAACGGCTGTCCATTCATCGGAAAGCTGACGAACATCGCGGCGAGTAATGCGATCGCCCCGTTGAACGGCTTCGCTAACCAATTGTTGAACTTCGGGAGATGCCTGGGCAGTTTCGACAAAGGCTCGTTTTCTGAAGTGCTTTACGTCTTCAACTTCTAACATGCCGCTTTGCAACAGTGCATCGGCACTATTGGCAAGCTCAATGAGTGAGTAAGCCTGACTTTTGCTGATTTCTCGGTCTTGGAGCCATTTGAGGAAGCCTGCGCCCCGCTCGTCGCCGCCGCGTTTTTGGCGATCGCGCACAGTTCGTAGAATTCTGCCGCGCCAAATTTCGGTTTGCAAGTCAAAGCGATCGCACACCTGCCAAGCGGTTTCGATCTGCTGCTGAAAATCATAATCTGAAACCTGATCGTCTTCAGGATCAGGAAGCTCGAAATTAAGTTCGGTATTATCGCCCAAATCGCCAGCAAAGGTTCTGGGTAGCGGTGTTGAATTATTTTCGACGAGGTGAAGGGCTTGAACCATAACAAAATTCCATGCGAGAGCCGATCGATTATGGCACGACTTGGGCAAATGACTACGGTGGTGTCCTAGATATGTTGATACGCTACTCAGAAAAATTAGAGGGATCTAGATTTTGCAATTTAGATCAACATGTCCAATGCAGTATCGTCTTTTGGTTGATTTAGATGCTAATAGAGCGTTTTCACCCTCTTGTGTACTGTGACTTTCTAATTCAGCAAAATACCTTATGAATATCGGGATTAGGCGATCGCACAATGCCCCCGGTAATCCAATAAGAGGATTTCATTTATGACTGACTCAATTTTATTTTGGAATCAAGTGGCGCTCGACGCATCAAAAGTGGATTTTTCGACCAAAGAACCCACCGATAAAATGATGCCTCAACAAGGCGGTCCTACCCGTACCTCACGGGCGTTGGCGATCGTTCATTTAGCGATGTACGATGCCTACGCAGGCGTTATAAGTGGCTCGACCTATCTCCCCTACGAAAACTCTGAAAAGCCCACTAGCTCTGAGCTTTTGGTGGCGCAAGTGGCAGTGGCAACGGCAGCAACATACACTTTGATTGCTCTGTTTAGTAACCAAAAAGACTCCTTTTTAAAGAAGCATCAAGAATTTTTAGTGATGCTGAATGCCCCTGACTCTAAAGTAGAAGCTGGGATAATTTGGGGTAAAATCGTCGCCAGCAAAATGCTAGTAGCTCGTGACAAAGATGGTTCTGATGCTCCTGACACTGCCTACGTTCCTAGTCCTCTACCGGGTAAACATCGCCCTGATCCTGTCAATCCTACCCAAGGGTTCTTGGGACCTTTGTGGGGTAACGTCAAGCCTTTTGGGATTGACAACTTGATCGAGAAAGTTCCCGGCACACCGCCGCCTGCCCTTGATTCGGCACACTATGCGACTGATTATAACCAGGTCTATGACAAGGGACGGGATCAAGGCGGCACTCGCACGCCTGGGGAAACCACCATTGGTTTGTACTGGGCATATGATGGAGCGCGCAATATTGGTGTTCCCCCTCGCTTCTATAACCAAGTGGTACGGGCGATCGCCATGAAAGCGAATGCCACCGAAGAGCAAAATGCCAAACTCTTCGCCATGGTCAACGTGGGCATGGCAGACGCAGGCATTCAATGCTGGCACGAAAAGTATACCTACAACTTCTGGCGACCCATTATCGGCATCCGGGAAGCTGACAAAGGCTGGGGTCCCATAGGCATAGGCGATAACAATCCCAGCACCGAGGGCGATCCTTACTGGATGCCACTGGGAGCACCCCGCACTAACCAGCCTGATAGCCCGTCCTTTACACCAAATTTCCCGGCATACCCATCGGGGCACGCCACCTTCGGCACTACGGCAATGCATCTTACCCAGATCTTTTTGGGCTTACCCGACGACTTTGAGTTTGAGCTAGTCTCCGATGAACTCAACGGTGAAAGTGTCGGCAGGGGCGGGGCAGTGCGTACTCGTTACAATGCCAAAATGACTATTCCCAAAGCCATCAAAGAAAACATTTTCAGCCGCGTGTACTTGGGAGTTCATTGGCTGTTCGACGGTCTTGAAGGTGAACGGAATGGTCGTCAGATTGCAAAAATGATTTGCCAGTCTTTCCCGGCAAGGGCGTAAATGAGTTTGGCTCTTAAGACTCCATCTAAAATCTAAACTTCTAAAGCCCATAGATAATATCTGTGGGCTTTAGAAGTAACTGATAGGGTTAACGGGTTCGCCGCTGACCCGGACTTCAAAGTGGAGGTGAGGTCCGGTTGACAAACCACTAGAACCGATAGTGGCGATCGCCTGTCCTCGCTGCACTGTATCGCCTTCCGACACGTAAAGATCGCTGGTATGACCATAAAGCGTTGTAACGCCGCCGCCGTGGTCAATCAGGACAGCCTGTCCATAGCCGCCATACCATCCAGCCAGAATCACGGTTCCAGCTTGTGCGGCAAAAATGGGGCTGCCATAATCTGCGCCAAAGTCTAAGCCCGCGTGAAAGCGGACGTAGCCTAAAATTGGGTGCATACGATTACCAAAAGGACTGGTAATCGGACCGTTGCAGGGATAGCCCATCAAGCCTGTGCTGGGCAGTACAGCGGCAATATTGCTTCGGGCTTGTTCGGCGATCCTCTGTTGAATGAGCGCCGCAATATTTTCGGAGTCTCTAGAAAGTTGTTCTTCGGCGGCTTCTAATGCGCCCCGGTCTTGCTTGAGGCGACTAATGTTGGTCTTTTGGGTATCTGCTTCTGCTTGAAATTGAGACTTTTGGGCGAGTAGTTCTTGGGTGAGCAGGACAACAGTATTTTTTTGGGTGGACACGGCGCGCCGTCGTTTTTCAATTTTGTCGGACTGTACTTTCAGAGCAGCAAGGGTTTGGCGATCGCCCTGATAAACTCGCTGGATCTGATAGCGGCGATCGAGAAATTCATTCAAGTTCTGGCTTTCCAATAAAACCGCCCAACCTTGGATGTGCTGCTGGCGCTGAAGACATTTGAGACGGGCGATCGTGGCAGATTGTTTTTGTTGATAGCCTGCTTCTACGCTGGCTAAATCGCCTTGCAGTTTTTTGAGGCGCTGACTAGCATCTTGCAGCTTTTTCTGGTTGGCAGAAATTTGCCCGCTGGTGGCTTTGATGTGGGTTTGAATGCCGCCTAGCTTGGTTTGGGCAGATGCTTCTTGTCGTCGAACGCGATCGCGCTGATCCGTCACCGTTGACCGCCGTCGTTCTAAGCCGCTTTGTTGTTTTTGCAGTTGGTCAATGGACGTTTGGGCAAGTACGGGCATCATTGAGCTGCCAACGTTGATTAAGAAAAATGTAAAGACCAGGGAAAGAGCAAAGACCAGCCAACGACCTATAAATAAGCGCCGGATTAGTTGCTGTCTTGCGAAACGATTCAACATTTTAATACCTGCTTAACCTGACGAATGGAGCGCAATCACGCCAAAGACTAAAAGGATCAAACCTGAAATTTTATTCAAGCCGCGCAGGTTTGGCGCATTAATTTTTGTGCGAAACAAGCTTGCCCCAAAACTGAGGAGAAACCACCATAGGGCAGATCCTAAAAATACGCCTGCGACTAAAAGAGTGGCAGGCGTATAGTCTCCCGTCGCCGCCAGCCCCGATCCAGCAAACACGCCTGCAAACATCAAAATTGTCATCGGGTTAGTCAACGTCAGAAAAACAGTAGAGGCATAGAGAGAAAGATCAGTCCCCCGCATTTCCAGCCCGATCGCTTTCTCCTCAACAGGTTTCGCTAAGAAGGTTTTGACTCCCAAATAACAGAGAAATAGCCCGCCAATGACATGCAGCCAAAACGCCTGGCTAACCAACAAATCAGAAAGAAATGTCAGTCCAAACGCTGCAATGCAACCATAAAGTCCATCCGCCGTTGCTGCACCCAATCCTGTCAGTAGCCCTGCTATGCGCCCCAGAGCTATACTCCGCCGAATGCAGAGAATCCCGATCGGACCCACAGGTGCAGCAATCAAGAAACCCAGCATCAACCCTCGTAAAAAAATCAGCATTCTTATACCTTCCTCCTCATGGGTAGTACCGTCGTTTCCTTTACCGTGGAAAGGACGATCGTGGTACGGGTTCTTAAAATGCCGGGAAGCTCTTTGAGTTCTTCACTAATGAGCCGTTCTAAATCTTGGGTACTTTGACAACGCACCTTCAACCAATAGTCGTCGTCCCCTGTGACATGGTGACATTCTTGAATTTCGGCAAGTTGCTCCACCTTTTTAAGGAACGCAGCACGATGTTTAGGCTTTTCTAGCGTGACCGCAATCAATGCTGTTAAGGGATAGCCGATCGCCCCTGGATTAACCAAAGCTGTGTAGCCCGTAATCACTTGTCTCTCTTCTAATCGACGGACGCGATCGGCGGTTGCTGGGGCAGATAAGTCTAAAGCACCTGCCAATTCTGCCCAGGTCATTCGTCCTTGTGTCATGAGATACTGAATGACTTTGGAATCTATCTCGTCTAGGTTCATTTAACTTCTTTAATAAAGCAATAAACTAATAAAGCTTTCTTTTCAGAACAAAGCAAGATAAAAACATAATTTTCGTAACTTTTGATCGTCTGTTTTCTAGGATAGTCTTGCTATTTCTTTTCGTCTGCTAGTATCGAGCAGTCAATCCTATCCCACCCAATTTCTATGACTAGCGTTGCGATCATCTATTTCTCTGGCAACGGACATACTCATTTAATGGCTGAAGCCGTCGCGGCTGGAGTTAACCAAGCTCCCAGTACTACCGTTGAGGTACTGCGGGTCACGGGCGACCAAATTACCCAAGGTCGTTGGCACGATGATGAAATGCTGCAAAAGCTGAATCAAGCAGATGCAATAATCTTTGGTTCACCTACCTATATGGGAGGCATAGCGGCTCAGTTCAAAGCTTTTATTGATGCAGCCTCAACCATTTGGTTTACGCAAGGGTGGAAAGACAAAGTTGCTGGGGGCTTTACTCACTCTAGTTCTCCCAGTGGCGACAAGCAGGGCACACTCTCATACCTTATGACCAATGCAATGCAGCATTGTATGGTCTGGGTGGGTAGCAGTGATGCTAACCAATATTCTGATGCACCCGATGCCCTCAATCGCTTAGGTTCCTACGCAGGGGTGATGGGACAGACTGCTCCTGATATGACAGGTAAACCCGCAGAGGTTGATCAGGGTGACTTGCTAACGGCGCAAAATTATGGCAAACGAATTGCAGAAGCGACACACCGCTGGAAGCAGGGCTGAGCAAAAACTTGTTTTAAGGAAACCTTCAAGCTCATGCCTTGAGCAGAGCTTAGAAGGTAATAGCAAAATTAAAGCCCCTCTCTTTTAGACAAGAAAAGGGGCTTAGATATAGAACCTGTGTTTTACCTAGAAGTAGGGTAGGGCTAAGCCAGTTAGTAGACCTCTTGCGTGAATGCCAAATGAGGAAGTCCAAACTATTAGAAACTCGTGCCAAAAATTGATTCACGCAAGAGGTCTAGTAGGCTCCATTTTTGTTGAAAATGACTTGGAATGTTCTCAGAATTAGCATGAGGTCATAGCTCAATGACCACTTTTTTTGGTAATCCATGTCCATTTCAACGATTTTCTCGAAGTCTTCGACACTGGAGCGACCGTTGACTTGCCACTCGCCTGTCATACCGGGCTTGACTGTGAGGCGTTGGAAGTGATGCTGCTGGTATTGGACGACCTCATCGACTGAGGGCGGACGAGTGCCAACCAGGCTCATTTCGCCTTTAAGGACATTCCAGAACTGAGGAAACTCATCTAGGCTGGTGCGGCGGATGAAGCGCCCGACACGAGTAATGCGCGGGTCGTTTTGGTTTTTGAAGATTAAACCTTTGGCTTCGTTGTTGACCAGGTGCTTGAGGCGATCGGCCTCGACAACCATGGAACGGAACTTCCAAATTTTGAAGGTATGACCGTTAAGTCCGCAGCGAACCTGGCGATAGAAGATGGAACCTGGATTGTCGAGCTGAATGGCGATCGCAATGGGAAGCAGGATTAGACCTGTAATTGCTAAACCCACCAGTGCCCCTAAGATATCAACCAAGCGCTTAGCCTTACTGGTTACTGAAGGATGCACCTGCATTGAAGGTCGTGTTGAAGATATTTTGTTGGGATAAGCCATCATAGGCATTGCCAGTGACGATTGGCGTAGGAAGTGGGATGTTGTAATCACAGGTGCAAACTCCTTAACAGGTGAAGCCAGAGTTAGAGGTGGGTTGTCTTGTTCAAATAGTAAGTGTGCCTCTTATGAGAACTATAGTTTTTGCAGGGAGTTTGCCTAATCTTTGAACAAGGAGCGGCTTATATAAAGTTCCTGCTCGAACAGCATAATTTTCTCTTTCCACCCTAAGTATTTGGATTGAACTAAGCCTTCTTCTGACTCCTAGAAAACCACAGTGTCGAACGAAAGTATCTCCTTTCCTCAGCCTGCCTATCTATAACGTATATAACGTTTTGGAATATAGAGCGTCTCTGCCTGAAGTGGAGATGGCTCGAAGAGAGAAAAACATGATATGAGTGCGAAAAGGATACCTAAATTGTTCATGAAATCTGTAAATCTTCTGCCTAGTTTGTGCTTTCGCTCCTTCCTTTGTTGCAGCTTGGGGTTTGTGGCGCTTGGGCTACTTAACCCTATGAGCAGTAGGGCAGCGCAAATCCCTTCTTCTTGCCAAGTATCAGATGAGGCGATCGCCCAACTCTCGACTTTTCGCCAGGTGGCAATCCAGGACGAAGATGATGCGATCGCCCAAAGTGAATACCGCGACCAGCAACGGCAATTTGCCGACCAACTGCGTACCTGTCGCAGCCAGAACTGGCCCCAAACTCAAGCCATTTGGCTCCGCCTTTACCCTTGTGATGTGCGCCCTGGAAAGCTGGATGAGATTTTCGATCGCATTCTCAGCAAGGGCTATAACCAGGTCTATCTAGAAGTTTTTTCAGATGGGCAGGTGCTGCTGCCCAGCCAGGATAACCCAACGGCATGGTCTTCGGTTTTATGGCAGCCCGGATACGAGAAGCGAGATTTATTGGCAGAGGCGATCGCCAAAGGACGTGCCAGAGGCATCAAGGTCTATAGCTGGATGTTTACCCTTAACTTTGGCTACACCTATAGCCTGCGTCCTGATGCCGCTCAGGCACTAGCCCGCAATGGACAGGGGCAGACCAGCCTTAGCTCTGATAGCCCAGACGTGGCAACGACGGGAGCCGTAGCTTCTAATGAAACGTTTGTTGATCCCTACAGCCCTCAAGCTCAACGCGATTATTCCACCCTAGTCCAGGCAATATTGAAACGGCAGCCTGATGGAGTTTTATTTGACTATGTGCGCTATCCCAGAGGGACTGGCAGTGCCACGATCGCCAGTAAAGTTCAAGATCTATGGATTTATGGGAGTGCATCCCAAGAAGCACTCTCTCAACGCGCTCAAAATGACAGAGGGCGAGAATTAATTCGGCGGTATTTGGCTCAGGGCTTTGTTTCTACAACCGATGTGACGGCGATCGCCTCCCAGTATCCTCAAGACAAAGAACCGCTTTGGCAAGGGCAAACGCCTTCTCCTACACCTCCCACTAATGAGCAGTTGCAGCACCAACTTTGGCAATTGAGTGTTGCCCATGCCTTTCAGGGTGTGCTTGACTTTTTGGCAATGGCAACCTTGCCAGTCCAACAGCGAGGCATTCCTGTGGGAGCCGTATTCTTTCCCGATGGCAATCAAACCATTGGCGCACAGGGCTATGACGCGAGGTTGCAGCCTTGGGATCGGTTTCCGAGTGCTATGGAATGGCATCCTATGGCGTATTCAATCTGTGGCGATATGAGCTGCATTGTGGCAGAAATTCAGCGCGTGATGGCGAAAGCTCCGCCCGGAACTCAGGTTATTCCCGCTTTAGCAGGAACCTGGGGAGCCTGGTTAAATGAGCATCCGCCGCTTGAGTGGCAAATGTTAACGCTTCAGCGGATGTCCCCGCAGGTTAATGCAGTCAGTCATTTTGCATTTTCTTGGCAAGATCAGAATTATGAGCGCGATCGCAAGACCTGCCGATTGCAGTAGGCGGAGATGCTATGAGTTCGGCGTAGATGACACTTGCTAGACATTTCGGGGAATCCTGAATGAGTTCTGTTATTCTCTTCTCCCATGCCAGCAGAAAGCCAATTCTCTTCCAAGGTCTCCCATCTTCTTAAACTGACAGGTCTAATCCTCATTCTAGGGATCATTGTTGATTACCTCACCCTTGCGTTTCCACCCAACTTTCTAGATAACGAATGGCTCGCCAACCTGATTGATCAATTTGTAGGGCGCGGAGTAGTTCCCTTGCTAGGTTTGGCGCTGTTGTTTTGGGGCATGTGGATGGATGACTCCATCAAGCGGGGATCTGCTCGAAAGCTTTTGACTCCAGCGGTGCTGCTGGCGGCTGGATTGGGAGTGATGTTTCTGCTGTTCACGCCGCTTTACTTTAATA
>JBBRCV010000087.1:0-20385 GCA_038204505.1 Elainellales cyanobacterium | reverse complement strand
CAATAGACCTGTTGGGAAATAAAGAGAAAAATCGCTAGAATGCTTACACACAGTGAGTTTCAAGGATTTTGAGTAAAAATCGCTGAAAGGCTTACTAGAAGAGGGTTTCAAGTATTTTTGGGCTTGTTACCCAACAAGTCTAATGAATCAGCTCGCACCAATAACGGCATTAACAGATTTAATGAAGTGGCGATCGCCCCCAGCATTCCCATCCTAATGATCATCAAGCAAGTATCTTTCAGCGCTTGGCAATCTTTGCGCTTTGGAATCCAAGGCTTTAGCGGTTTACCCTGTGGTCGTATTTTAGTTCTTGTGACATTCGTTCTCAATTTCATTGACCTTTCCCCTCTTCAGAAGTGGGGGTAACTGCAAAATTCATCCGCACCAAGCCCCCAGGTTCGAGATGCACTAGTCGAGACGGGCTGTTCCGCTCAATAAAGCGAGTGTTTGGGGCGAGGGTATAACCGGAAAGACTCGTCAAGTCCAACGCACCTGTTCGATAGCCAGAGAGCACATTTGCCACAGAAAACAAGCCTTCGACATCGGTGGTAATTCGGTTGCCGTCGTCCATGTAAATTACGGCGTTGGGAATACCGGGTTCACCGGGCTGTTGCTCTCCATCAAAGTTTTTGTCTTCAAAGACGCGACCGATGATAGTGCCGCAGTCGGCAAGAATGCCGGGTTCAATGCGGAGTTGGTGAACGGCTGGACCATCTCGAATCACCCAGTTGTTGTCATCGCGTCTGCCACGGGCGATCGCCGAATTTCTACCTGTTCCACGAATGGCATCTGGGGTGAGCTGCGCTGCATAAGCTAAATTCAATACGCCATTTTTAGGCAGCGGGGATGTGAGTTGGAAAGTGAGGATTGAGCCTTCACGAACTGTAGTTACCTGGGTAGAACGTCCAGCGATTTCTCCTCGCACTGAATCATCGATAAAATCGAATCCGAGGGGCAACGTATCAGTAATGCTCAATTCATCGACAGCGGTTGTTGATAAGTTACGAACTAGAAGACGGTAAATTACCGTGTCTCCTGGCTCGGCTGTCACGCGATCGCCCGTCTTAATAATCTGAATGGAATGGGATTGGCACACTCCCGTGTCTAGATCAATTAACGCTAAAACTAATCCAACTTGAGTCGCATCACTAACCTTGAGTGTTCCTGTTATAGAATTCTGGCGACTTGTCGAACTGATAGGTCTGCCATCCAGTGACGTGGCACGATATGTAAAACCATCGGTGGTGCGATCGCCAATTTCTATCCGAACTCGCCGCTCGTCGTAACCAGAATCTGCGGGCGGTTTAACAACTAAGATGTACACTGCACCTTTCTTCAATTGGTTGCGTGTCATCAGGAAGTTGTATTTCCCTTCGTCTCCATTTACTAAAAAGAAGGGGTTACTATTTTGATCATTCGGCTCTAATCCACCTGGAATATTGTTGTTGCTAACATCAGGCACTTCAGTTTGCGGCAGTGGCAGCAAACGACCTACTTCTCCAGTGTTGTCACCCGTCAGTGGACGGTACAAAGCAACACTGAAGCCTCGATAATTGGGTAGAATTTCGCCATCGCATCCAGTAATTCGTCCAAAGGGGTCAATTAGCGGAACAATAGGCGGCGGCAGAATGATTGTTCCTTCCGTGGCAATACCGCCGCCACATGTGCCACCAAGGGCGATCGCCATTCCTGAACCTGTGGGCAGCAAATCTCCTAACTCGGTATCAACTAGAAGTTTGACCTGTTCACCTGGGGCGATTGTGATTGAAGGAGGCGTTGGGCTAACGCCTTCTAGATTGACGGCTGTAATTTTAGCTTTTCCCGTTAACCCCGTTTGCTGAATTCCTGCCGCTGAAGGCACTTGGATAGTAATGGGAGCTGTGCCTGTATTTTTCAAGGCGAACTCAAATCGTAGAGTATCGCCTGTTTTATAAGGGGTATTTTTTTTGGTGTGAGTGTTATTAAAATCAGTCTCTAATGATTGTTGAGCATTGGCAAGTAAGATGGCTTGCGTCGGTACTGCTTGTGTGGCATTACTATAGACAAGCTTAGTCATTTGAGGAAGAAGACTAGTTGCCGAGTTGGTGTTTAGAGTGGCGATCGCGCTGCTAAAAATGGCTTGCTGATCTTTGCCTGTAATCCCAATCGAATTTAGAGACGAACTCCCCAAGCCCATCACTGCTAGTGCTAAGTTCTGCTCAATGCTGCCGCCTGCTCGACTCAGCGTTGCCGATTGATTGGGAACTGTTTGATTAATTGCAGTTTTAATCGTATCGACAACCTGTTGCAAGCTGGTATCGGCAGGTAATAAACCTACAGCCTGTGCCGCCGCAACGCTTGCTATTAACGCCTCATCTTCACTAAAACCCAGTTCAACCAAATCCGTTTTGATAGCATGAGCCACTGTGCCCAAACCATAAATTAGTTTGCCCTCTTTATCCTTAATTCCTTGTGCCACAGTGCTCAGTGCCCCGCTGGTTGTGACCTGGCTGGAGACTTCCCCAGAAAGCCCGATTAGAGCGTTGCCCGCACCATCGGTATAGGCGTAAGAGGCTTGGTTTAAGAAAGTCGCGCCTGCACCGCCTGGAGCATCACACTGTAAAGATGTTTCGGCTCGTAAGGGCAGTTGAATCGCACTGCCGATTAAGGCGGCGGTTAGGAGATGCCCGGTTAGGGCGCGAATGGAGGACTGTGATAAATACATGACCAGGTTTCCTGTGCGGCTCTGTCGCTTTGAATGGGCGGATGTAAGCCTTTGATCGGTGATTTTGGGTAAGAGATTCTGTGCAGCGTGATCGAGCTTCGTCTGCGTAGATTAAGTAGATGAGGAGTAATTATTCTGGGGGAAAGCCCACGTCCTGTTTCGAGTTCTCAAAAAGACACTTGGGCTTGTCATTTACCGAACTTCGAGCTGGTAGCTAACGTTGGTTGATGTGCCAGCATTTGTGACAGCATTGATATCCCAGCGAATGCGCGTATAGGCTTCAGCAGGAGCGGGGCGGGTTTCGACTGTGCCGTCAGCAAGTTTGACTTGAACAGTAGGATTTGCCACAAACGTTTTGCCGTCATCAATGCTGTAAACTGCAACGATGCCTGCTGGCTGAACTGCCGAGTTCAAGACGTATTTCATTTGTGCTGGAATCATCTGATTGATGACCAAATTTTCGACGGGGCGATCGCCCAGATTTTGACCCGCCACGCTATAGCGCAACACATCTCCTGGATGTACCACAGCCGCTTGACTCAAAGGCTTCCAATTTGTGACGGGTTGACCTTTTTCATCCTTTTTCACAAACTTCTGCTCTGCCGAAAGCTGGAGCTGAACCTGGGGCTTTTGCTGCAAGGTTTCAACGGCGGTTTGACCTGCCTGTTGCAACTGTGCCCAAACGGGTGTAGTTGAGAGCAAGGGCACTGTCACTAGGGCGATCGCGGCTAGTCCAATAACTTTATGTAACCGTTTCATGTTCGTTAACCTTGTCGAGTTTGAAATGCTGAATGCTGATGGAGGAATGGGTTAATATATTCTGCCCATTCCTGGTGGTATCTAGTTCACTCGTCTTCGAAAGGTAAATGTCCCAGTGCCTGTCGGCAGAATGGACGTTGCTCCTAGATCGTTCTGATATTGGGTAACATCGGTTGCCGCAGTCGTTCCTTGAACATCAGCACCGGGTGCGAAAGTTACGGTTCCATTGGTCTTTGTTGTTGTTCCTGGAACGTTACTCGTGTCAATTGTTCCGTCGGTGTTTTGATCTTCTGCCCAGTTGTTGGTTCCTAGTATTCCATCCTCGGTAATCACCACGTTAGCAGCGCTAAGGATTTGGTTATTTGCACCACTGCCTTGAAGGATAGAAATATTGGTGTACGTGATGCGATATTCAATGATGTTGCCAGGTCGAATATTCGCTGTTGCTGGTGCGGTACTGAAGGCTTGCAGCTCGTTGTTGCTGGCATCTAAAATTCGTGCTTCTTTGAACAGTCGGAGGAAGCCAGTGTAGACGCGATCGATGGTGGCGTTACTGACCTCAGTTGCAGGCTGAGGTTTATTGTCGCCATTGGCATCTTGGAAGGCGTAGATGGGCACTGGATAGCTAGGAGTATCGCCTCTAGCTGTCCCCAAGTCTGTAGACAAAGGCGTTCCTGAAGGTAAATCGATCGTGACTGTGTAATTTACAGGTGTACCTGGAACCACGCTAGGAACTGTGATGACTGGACCTGTTGTAAGAACGAAATCTGTCCCGTCATAGGTATAGATAGCAGAATTACCATTGTAGGTAATTGTGACCGTGGTGTTCGTGGGTAAGGTATTGATGCCTGTTAAATCATCCGGAACGAGCAGGACATTTGTGAGCGCTGTTGGGCTGCTAATCGTATTAGTGAAGGTCACTGGATCTGGATCAATCGTGCTGCCTGGGGCTTGACCTGATGCGATGTTTGGCGATCGGTTGGTAAAGTCATCATCAGTTCCGCCTGTAGGACCTGTTGCACCAGGCTGACCATTGGGACCGTTGAGAATTGTGCCCGGTGCGCTCAACGTAAAGACGTTATCTTCACCACCGCCGTTAAGTCCGGGGTTAACCGTATCGCCTCCGTTATTGTTTCCCGTATCAGTCCCGTCTGTTCCAGGGTTAGCTTGTCCGGTAGCGGGCGTAGACGAACCGGGAGTGCCGTTATCGTTGTAGTTAGTGGGAGTACTGTCGCCTGATTCGTCATAAACTAACGTGGTGCCGCCGCCAGCGGTCGTACCAAAGAGCTGGGCAATGTTGGCGATCGTTGTAGTTGTGGTTACACCTGTTGTTTTTACTTGGAAGATAAAGTCGGTAACTGTGGTATTGGTGGCAACAGGACCATTATTAATGAAACCAATTCGAGTAGCGTTAGCAATGCCGCCGATACCTGTCGTCGGGTTCGTGAACCATTGAGCGGAGTTGGCGATCGTGCCAATGGCAGAGCTGGTATAAATCACTGTCCAGCCCGATGGAGCAGTTGGGGTTCCAGTCAGCACTGTCTGGGTCGGAATAGCATCTGAAACCAAAACGCGAGTGACGGGGGAACCATCAACCGAGATCGTAGTGCCTGCAAGTGCAGCAGGTGTTAACACTCCTGAGCTGCCAGTGGGTCGAGTATTATCTACTCTCAGGCTGAGTTTATAGGTTAGTAAATCGTCGTTAAGGGCGGCTGTTCCAGAGTTGTTGTAGAGGGTTCGTTCTTTAAGAACGGCGGCAAACGCTTGGATCTGTGCTCCAACTAGAATTTCTTGGAATGCGCTAGCTTCTCGCTCTCCATTGGCAGGTGCGCCGCTAGTATCACCGTTGGCGATGCCGATATTATCGACGGTACGAATTTCATTAGCATTGCTGCCGTCTGGGGTATCACTAACGTTCTGAGTTAGTTGACTGTTATCGTTTGGTCCTGTATCACCGAAAGTAACCCGGATTGGATTATTAGTTGCAACACCGCTATTGATGGTGACGGGAACCTTGACTAAAACCTTTCCTCCGGCGATAACCGAGGGCGTTAAATTTCCTGAAGGAATGGCAACGTAGGTGACACCGTTGTCAGTACTAATGAGAATAGTGCCCTGGGTTCCTGTTGCCGAAACAGCGGCAGTACTAGGAATGAAGAATTGAGTAGGATCGTTGCCCGTATTCTTCACTTCAAAGATATATTCCACCACATGCCCTGGCAGATATCCACCGCCGGGGCTAACGTCATTGGCAGAGATGGGAATAGCAGTGATGCCCGCAACTTCAGCCACTGATATAGTGACGGTATTAGAAGTTGTGTTAATCGTTTGCCCACTGATGGGGTCTTTATAGGTTGCCGTTGCAGTGTTGTTAATGGTGGTATTGGGAGGAGTGGGATCGGCTAGGGCTGAAAAAATCAGTTGTAGTGAGCCACTCGCTGCTAGTGCCATAATGAGCAGCGGGCGATAAAAGCCCCCTTGTTTTTTAGCGCGAGTCTTAAATGTAGTCATTCCACTCCTTTCCAATTTTCCTAGTTGCTGTATGTCTAAACTAGGAGAGGGGCTGTGACAAAGCTGTGAAAGGAGTAGACACAGATTAAACGTACCTAAGCGAACGATCGCCTACCTCAATTTTTTACTCAATCTTTTTGAAAAAAGCGTTAGATTATCTTCAAAACTGTCAATAATAGAAGATTGCAAAAAAGAACGGGCAGACGAACGTTCTTTATGGATTTGATGAACGTGTAATTTCTATGGTAATTGTTCCACTGAAATTGGGAATAGGGGGCACCAGCTTGGTTAAACGAACCTGCACTTGTTGGACGATATCTGCGGTGAGAACGATCGCGGCGATCGCTGCTGCTGCCGATTCCAAAAGCTGTACTTCGCTGGTTTGAATGTAGGACTGAATAGCTGTAACAGCATTGCAGTAATCGTAGGTATCGACGAGGCGATCGCTTGCCCCTGCCTTCGACAAGTCTACTTGAATAATTAGATCAACGTTAAACCATTGCCCGATTGTGCGTTCTTCTGGAAGTACGCCTAAGTGCCCAAATGCCCGAATACCGTTGACATAAATTGCGTCTTTCATGATTTGTCTTGTGCCAAATCTGTTAAATCTCTATGAGTAAATGACTGACCCTTTTCGCCGCTATAAGCAGAAACGACATGACCTTTGCCTGTGACTTGATATTTGTAAGTCACCAGTCCTTCTAGCCCAACAGGACCACGAGGCGGCATTTTTTGAGTGCTAATCCCTACCTCTGCACCGAAACCGTAGCGGAAACCATCGGCAAAACGAGTCGAGCAGTTATGGAACACCCCTGCGGCATCGACTTGAGCGGTAAAGGTGGCAGCAGCTTGAGCATCTTCGGTCACGATCGCTTCTGTATGGCGCGAACCGTAGGTATTAATGTGAGCGATCGCCTCTGTCAAATCATTCACAACTTTAATCGAAAGAATTAAATCGCTGTATTCCATTGACCAGTCAGTTTCTGTTGCTAAATTGATATCAAGCCATTCACGGGTTCGTTCATCGCCACGTAGCTCTACTCCTGCCGATTGTAGAACGGACGCAACTTTAGTAAGGAATTGGGGAGCGATCGCTTGATGTACCAACAGTGTCTCAATAGTGTTGCAAGCAGAAGGATATTGAGTTTTAGCATCTAGGGCGATCGCCACAGCATCATCGATCTGAGCAGATTGATCGACATATAAATGACAAATTCCTTCTGCATGACCTAACACCGGAATTCGCGTATTATCTTGCACAAACTGAACAAAAGAATTGGAGCCGCGTGGAATAATTAAATCCACATCTTGATCCAAATGCAGCAACTCTAAAGTTTCTTCCCGTGTAGTTAGCAGTCGCACCACTGCGGGATCAATTCCTGCTTGCACTAGCCCTTGGTGAATCGCCTGGGTCAATGCCTCACACGATCGCACAGCTTCTTTGCCACCCTTCAAAATAACTCCATTGCCCGATTTCACCGCCAGCGTAGCAATCTGCACGAGAGCATCGGGGCGCGATTCAAAGATGACTCCCACAACTCCCAACGGACAGGTGATGCGTTGAAGCACCAAGCCTTCTGCTAGCTCCCGATGAATTTGCCGAACCCCCACCGGATCAGCCAGTCGCCCTACGTCTCGCACACCCGCGATCGCCCCTTGCAACTTGCCAGCATCTAGCTTCAACCGCCCATACAAAGGCTTTGCCAATCCCTCTGCTAGCGCCGTTTGGCAATCGGTTTCATTAGCTGCCAAAATTTCTGGGGTGGCAGATTCTAGGGCAAGGGCGATCGCCTCTGTTGCCTGATTGCGATCGGGTGCCGATAGCACTGCCAGTTTACGAGCAGCCTCGCGGGTTTGGCGGGCTAAAATGGGGAGGGTTGAATTCAGGATTTGGAGAGTCATAGGAGTTAGCAGATGTGCATCTATTCTAAATCTTAGAGGGATGGAGTAAAGCCCAAGCTTTCAGCGTTAAAGAAGCTAGACTTACGGGTACTTCTTAAAAGGGACAACGGGAAAACGTGCCTGTCTCTTAACCATTTTCGCGGAGTTCGTTCTGTATGTCACGCACAGCCACATCAATGGAAACAGGTCTGGAAGCACTTAACCAGGGGCAAGAGCAAGAAGCCATTCAAATCTTTGAAACATTTTGTCAAAACGTTGTGCCTAACTCTAGAGAGCATTTGCAAGCTCAAATGCATTTGGTCAAAATTTATCAGAATTTAGGACAGAATGAACAGGCGATCGCCCTTTGCCAACACTTACTTATCTGCACTAATGCCCAGGTACAAATTTGGGCACAGCAATCAATGAAAGGCTTGAAAGTAAGAGAGTTTGGGGAAAAGGAAGCAGGGAAAGAACCTGATGAAGAAATGAGGCTAGAGACGGTAGATTAATCGGCTCCTTGAAAGCGATCGCCTTTTTCCTATTCTCCTTTGCTCGCCTTGACTGCCTGCCGCAAATTTCCTTGATGCGCTGCTAACAAGCGATCGCCCTCCTCTTTACTGACCCCCGTCCAATGCATCAGTAGCGCAAGTTTGACCTGGCGATCGCTCTTTTCCAAAAGAATATTAGCCGCTTCTCGATCAAGATCAGTTAGGTCTTGGAGAATACGAAGGGCGCGATCGAGTAGTTTGCTGTTGGTCACAGCAACATCGACCATGCGATTCCCGTAGACTTTGCCCAGCTTGACCATAACCCCAGTGGAAAGAATATTTAACGCCAACTTGGTCACAGTGCCCGCTTTTAGCCGAGTGGAACCCGCCAGAATTTCGGGTCCTACCAGCAAGCGAATATCAACATCCACATCAAGGCGGACTTGGGTTTGAGGCACACAAGCAATAAAAACCGTGGTGGCTCCTCGTTGACGAGCGGCGAACAAAGCGCCTTGGACATAGGGCGTTGTGCCGCCTGCGGTAATGCCAACCACCACGTCTAAGTTGGTGATGTGGCGATGGGCGATCGCCTGACTGCCATCTTCCGCCTGGTCTTCCAAAGCTTCAGAACTACGTACCAATGCACCTGCTCCGCCTGCAATGATGCCTTGCACCAACTCAGGCGGTGTGCAAAAGGTGGGCGGACATTCGGCTGCATCCAACACGCCTAGTCTGCCGCTAGTGCCTGCCCCAATATAAAACAACCGTCCGCCTTGATGGAGCGCGGTGGCGGTGCGGTCAATCGCTTCTGCTAACAGCAATCGAGCGTTGGCAATAGCGGCGATCGTTTTGGCATCTTCTTGGTTAAAGAGATCGACAATCTCTAGGGCGCTCATTTGATCGAGATTTTGGCTATTCGGATTCACTTGTTCGGTGAGAAGATGCCCCCGTTCGGCTAGGTCTTTCATTTGATTTTGGATTTTAGAGGTTTAGGCGCGATCGCTGATAGCCCAGCGCGATCGCTTACAGCAGTCCTTCTAGCTTACGTCGAAGTCGGTCTAGTTCTGAGTTAGAAAATTCAGCAGGTTCGTCTACGGTTTTATCTAGGCGATCTTCAATGGGACGTGCTCCCTCAGCTTGCCAGTCAGTAGATTCAATGTTGGATTCGGGAGGAAGTTCGAGCGTTCCTTCGGGGACAATTTTGCATTCGTATTCGGAATCTTTGCAAAAGTCTTCGATTTCTTCTGACTCGAACGATTCCACCACTGGACTGGAGAAGTCCTGAGCTTCTAGCATTAAGCCGTACCGAGTGGCATCGTCTTCTGACTCAAACATGAGTACTATGTTGCGATCGCCCACCTTCAGGGTGTGGATACCCTCATTTTCGGTACGAGCATTGAACAATAAAACGAACACGCGCATGAGTTTCCCAGCCCTCTATTAACGAAATGTCTTAGCTAACGAAATGTCTTAATGAAACGTATGAAATGTCTCAGCGAAAAGCATTTTACCCATATTAGCGGAGAGTCTTCCAGCAAGAAGCATTCTATTGAGGAGCATTCCCTGACGATTAGATCCACAATAACCCTGCTTCTGTACAGATTCCGTGAAGAGGACGATCCCAAGGATCGATCGGCAAATGAGGCAACAGGGCAAAGTCGAAGAAGATGCCAATAGTGGTTTTTTCTGCCCAAAGAGGATTACTGAGGAGGCGATCGTAAAAGCCGCCGCCATAGCCAAGTCGGTAGCCTTGGCGATCGCCAGCCACCGCTGGCACTAAAATCAAATCTACTGTTTCTAGCTCCAGGGTTGGCTCATCGGCATGAGGTTCCAAAATTCCGTATGCTCCGGTTTGAAGGGGGCGTGAAGTTGATGACCAGGCGTGCCAAGCAAGAGATTTACCGACGCAGCGAGGCAGTCCCCAGCGTTTGGAGCCATCACAACTAGAGATCAGTAGACTAAGGTCGGGTTCTTGGCGGAAACTGGTGTAAGCCAGAATGGTATGTGCTTGAATGAATTGGGGAGCGTTTTGAAGATGGGTGCAGAGGCGATCGCTCTGTTCTCGCCAAATATCAGGAGAGAGGGCACGACGAGTTTTGAGGAGCGATCGGCGCAGGTCAGCCTTAGAAGGCGGCTCAGCGATCGGATCAATGATTTGTTCTGCCATAGCCGATTAGTTCTAAAATGCAAGTATGTTTGCCATAAAAAATAGAAAAAACAAAAGAAGTGTCATCAAGGGTGTCCCTGTACCCCTCCAAGTTGGCGATGACGCGCCAAACTTTAGCTTGCCAGATGGCGAAGGAAATATTGTCAAGCTCTCGGACTTTCGAGGACGGCGAGTAGTGCTTTATTTTTATCCTCGTGATAACACTCCAGGCTGCACCAAAGAAGCGTGTGGTTTTCGGAATGCTTACGCCGACTTTCAGGATGCCAACGCAGTTGTGTTTGGAATTAGTACTGATGATGCTAAAGCCCATACTAAGTTTGCAACAAAGCTTAATTTACCTTTTCCACTCTTAACCGATGCTGATGGTAAAGTTTCGACGGCTTATGAGAGTTATGGACTGAAAAAGTTCATGGGTAAAGAACATATGGGAATTAGCCGCAATTCTTTTTTGATTGGTCCTAATGGAAAAATCGAAAAGATTTACCTTAAGGTCACACCTGAAAGTCACGCGATCGAAGTGTTGGCTGATGTGACCAACCCATAAACTTAAAAAACTCGCCATGCAGCAGTTACAGCGGTTCGTCCAGACAGCGCTGGGCATCATTTTTCGGCATCCCATTACGGGCACTAGCATTGTGCCAGTGCTACCCGATGGGCGAATTGTCCTAATTCAGCGCCGAGATAACGGTCGTTGGAGTTTGCCGGGTGGCATTGTAGACTGGGGCGAAGATATCCCTACGTCAGTGAAGCGGGAGTTGACTGAAGAAACGGGACTTGAGCTAATCAACATCAAGCGGTTAGTTGGCGTATATTCTGACCCGGAGCGCGATCCTCGGTTTCATTCCATTTGCGTTTTAGTTGAGGCTGCGGTGGATGGCACGATGCTGGCGCAGGACAAGCTGGAAGTCATGGATGTGAAGGCATTTAAACCTGGAGAAATTCCCCAAGGCGAATTGTCTCATGACCACGATCGCCAGCTTGCCGACTATTTGCGCGGAGCGACGGTGTTAGCGTAGCAATCTAAACAGGAACTGCTAGCAGTTGATCAACTTGCTTCGCTGTTTCAAAGAAGTACGCTGCATTCTCTTCTGGAGTTTTGGGCAGAATGCCGTGACCCAGGTTGAGGATATGCCCACGTCTGCCAGCTTTGCGAACCGTGTCGAGAATGCGATCGCGGATCAATGACTTCGAGCCAAACAGCACACAAGGATCAATGTTGCCTTGCACCATCATGTTAGGCCCTAACCGTTGCCGTGCCTCTGCCATGTCCACTGTCCAATCGACGCTGATGATATCCACGCCCGATTGACCCATACGCTCCAACACACCCGCACTGCCGCTGATGTAGAGAATCATCGGCGTATCAGGGTGCTTGGCTTTGACTTGGCGAACGACCTGCTGTTGATAAGGTAATGCAAAAGCGTCGTAGTCTTGAGGACTCAGTTGCCCTGCCCAAGAGTCGAACATTTGGATAATTTGTGCGCCCGATTCAATTTGATAACAAGCATAAGCGGCGATCGCATCGGCAAGCTTGCTCAACAGTTGATGCAACATAGCAGGCTCTGAAAACGCCATACCCTTAATGATGCTGTAGTCCTTCGAGCTTTTCCCTTCGACTGCATAAGCCGCCAGTGTCCAAGGTGCGCCAACGAAACCTAGGACTGTTGCCTCGTTGCCCACTTCTTGCCGCAGGGTTTGCAAAATGGTGCGGATAAACGGCATCGATTCTTCAGGCTCGATTTTGTGGAGCTGATCGATTTGCGCCTGAGTCCGAATGGCTGGCTCAATGATGGGACCTTTGCTTTCAATAATGTCGAAGGGAATGCCAATTCCGGGCAGCGGGGTCAAAATATCTGAGAACAAAATTACGCCATCGGGGCGAAACGCGCGCCATGGTTGTAATGAAATTTCTACGGCGATCTCTGGATTCTCGGATCGCTCTCGAAAAGAGGGATAGCGATCGCGCAGTTCCCGATACTCTTTCATATAGCGTCCCGCTTGGCGCATCATCCAAACTGGGGGACGGTCTACTGCTTCGCCGCGTGCAGCCCGAAGCAAACAGGGAACTTGATTGAATCCGGTCATTGCAACTCCGTCGATTAATACTAAGTCGAGTTTTTAAGCGTAAGTGCTAGCCTACCATTGCGCGATCGCCTCTCTGTAACAACGCTTGTCAAGCTGTTACAAAAGTTCAGGTTTATGAGAGTGGTCACCAGGCGCATCGGCTGTGGGTGCATGGTCAGTTTTAGGTGCATAGTACAGGGAAGTCCCATATAAAACCTGCTCTTGATGAGTCAGCAAAGTGCAGTCAGAGCGCGGATAAGCGACACAAGTAACGGTATATCCGGCGGCTAATTCGGGCGATCGCAGGAACTTTTGCTCGGTTTGCTCGACTTCTCCTTCTAGCAGCTTTGCCACGCAGCCCGAGCATTCTCCTAGTTTGCAGCCCGCAGGCAGCCGAATCCCTGCATCTTCGGCAATATCTAGAATATATTGGTCATCGGGCACTGCGAGAGTGCGATCGAGGGCGATCGCCGGATTCACCAACCGAACCTGATAAACTGCCATCTAGCGCTTTTCCTGAACAAGACCCTTTCCAGCGTATCGAAAAAATGCACTTTCATTCCCATTCTTGCCGTCCTAGCTGCGATTGTAATGATCCGCCTTCTTCCCACAAAATTCGGCAGCTTTGGATAGCGCTAGCGTTGATTAGCATTTTCGCTGTTGCAGAGCTGTCGGTGGGGTTGTTTAGCCATAGTTTGGCGCTCCTGGCTGAGTCGGGGCACATGCTCTCGGATGCGTTGGCGTTGGGGGTGGCATTGTTGGCGACCTGGATGGCGCAGTTGCCTGCCTCAAATCAGGCGACGTTTGGGTATCGGCGGGTCGAAATTTTGGCGGCGTTGGCAAATGGGGTCGGGTTGCTGATCGTGGCGGGTTTGATTGCCTGGGAAGCGATCGCTCGTCTCCAAGAACCGCCCACCGAAATTCTCAGCTTGCCCATGTTAATCACGGCAGTGGTCGGGCTGGGCGTGAACAGCCTCAACGCTTTTTTGCTGCACGATGATAGCCACCATGATCTCAATTTGCAGGGGGCGTTTTTGCACATGGTGGCGGATGCCGTTAGCTCGGTGGGCGTAATTGGGGCGGCGATCGCAGTTTGGCTATTCCATTGGAATTGGGCAGATGGCGCAATCAGCTTGAGCGTTGCTGTGTTTATTGGCATTGGGGCGATTCCAATTATTCGGCAAAGCTGCAATATTTTGCTTGAAAAAACGCCGCCTCATTTGGATGTGGAACAAATTCAGACCCATCTACAAGGATTTTTGGGCGTGAAGGCAGTCGATCGCCTTCATGTCTGGACGATCGCCCTCGGTCAAGAGGCGCTGTTTGCTGAACTGACCGTAGATATTCGAGATGGGGAGGAGCGCGATCGCCTGTTGGTAGAAATGCAGGCTTCTGTGCGTCAAGAATTTGGCATTCAAGAAATCGTTTTGCAAATGACTGCGCCTGTGACCGTAAACTTATCCCGACCTGGAATATTGTTGGGCATGATCAGTAATGAGATGATTTAATCTATAGGCTGATATCTACTGCGCCTGTCATGAAAATTGCCACCTGGAACGTTAACTCAATTCGCACTCGTTTAGAACATCTGGTGGGATGGCTAGAGGACAATCCAGTAGACGTGCTGTGTGTGCAAGAAACAAAGGTCGTCGATCAAGATTTTCCCCGATCGCCTATTGAGGATTTGGGCTACCACGTCTACGTTTCAGGGCAAAAATCTTATAACGGAGTGGCGTTGCTCAGCCGATCGCCATTAACCGATGTCAGCATGGGATTTACGCCCATTTTGGGAGAGGTGATCGTGGGTGATTTAGATGATCAGAAACGAGTGATTACGGGCGTGTTCGAGGGCGTACAAATTGTTAATCTTTACGTGCCCAATGGATCGGCGATCGGCAGCGAAAAGTATGAGTACAAACTTCGTTGGCTAGGAATGTTACGCAACTATTTGAAGGCTCTGATGACGCAGCACATTAACCTGTTAGTATGCGGCGATTTCAACATTGCCCCCGAAGACCGAGATATTCATGACGCTACAGGGCGAGAACAGCGGATTATGGCTTCCGATATAGAACGACAGGCATTACAGCAGGCGATCTTTGACTTGGGCTTAGCTGATGCTTTTCGCAAATTTAACCAAGAAGGCGGGCAATTTAGCTGGTGGGATTATCGAGCGGCAGCGTTTCGGCGAAACTTGGGCTGGCGAATTGACCATCACTACTTATCGCCAAGCTTGTATGAGCAGGCGAAAAGCTGTGATGTCGATATTGCACCTCGTAAGTTAGAGAAGCCGAGCGACCATGCACCCGTGATTGTTGAAATCTAGAGGTCGAAATCTAGGGGAAGTAGAAATCTAGTAGGGAAAATCTAGATTAATTCCAGTTCGGTGTCTCGCAAATGCGCCTTAAATTTGCCCTCAAATTTGACTAAGAGGGGAAAGTTTGCACTGATAGGTTTACCGTGCCATTCTGAGGCATTACCCACTATCTCACCCTCTGAACCCTTGAGGTCAAAGGCTTCGTTTCTATGGGCGGGGTAGTGGTAAACCACAACAGATTCTTTGACTCGAACGCGATCGCCAACTTTCATAGCCTTTTAGTCATCTTTATTTGAAAATCTGCACTGGGGTGTCGTATCCCTTTTCACCCTGGATCTCGACACTTCACCATTTTTGCACATCATGTTCCTTTCCCATCTTCCAGAAATCTGATTGGTTGAGATTTGGATTGGTTGAGACTGACCGACCCCTTGCGGGTATCTCGAAAATATTGATTTATCTCTGCTCTAGTTAGACCCTAGTTAGGATCGGTAGTAGGACTAGGCAACTGTTGTGAGGGAGAAGGTGATGATTCGGGCAGTCGCCCCTGCTGCCAAATGACAATGCCCAATCCACCTAGCACAATGCCGATGATGCCAAGCGCAAGAGCCACCCAAAGATTCCTGAGTCTCTTAGGACTGGCGATCGCTTCGTTAGAAACAGGGGATTGATCCAAATGCGGCTCTTCTAAATCGTCGCCATAGAGCAAGGCGCGGGATGCCGCTGTGAAGTCTTCTGGGTCTGCCGTATCCATCATTGGATCATCTTCTGGGTCATCTATTAACTCCGTCTCAAACGGTGCATCTGTGACCCGACAGCGCAGTATCACCACCGAGGTATTATCGTGACCGTTCTTCTGATTCGCTAAATCTACCCACGATCGCACCGCTTGTTCTAGAGAAATTTCGCCCCGCAGCACTCGGCGCGAGTTGTTTTCCCAACTTTGCTCCACGCGATCGCCATCACTCAATCCATCTGAACACAGCAGCAGCAATCCATCCTCCTCCAGAATGAACCGTTGCACTTTTGGATGAAGTAATTCTCCTGCACGAGTGCCCAAAGCTTGCGTCAAAGCGCCAGAGTCAGGACGTTGCATCGCCTCTGCATAAAGATGTCGCCCTAAAGACACTTCCCGCGTCACCACATTGTCATCTACGGTCAGCGGATGACAGTAGCGAGGCGTAATCCAATAGGCGCGGCTGTCTCCCACGTTCACCAGGTAAAGCTCATGGGCGTTGCGGTTGCCTGCAACACTCTGGGGTAATTGAATCGCCATTACCAAGGTTGTGCCCATCCGCTGCCGCATTGCCCGCTCTTGGGCATTGTTGCGGGCAGAAATCAGGTTATTGGTAACGCGAGTAATGGAGGCAAGCTGCTGCTCAATTACTGCGGGACTCGTTGGCTCTGGCTTGTTTGTATGTTCATGCATCAAGGCGCTAAGCTGAATTTTGAGCGAACTTAATGCCAGTTGGCTTGCCACCTCGCCGCCTTCGTGACCACCAATGCCATCACAAATAATCCCGACATGGGGCAGCAGTTTGTCGGGCACCGATGACGTGAACGTTGGCGAAATAGGAAAGCAAGCGTCTTCGTTCTGCTCACGCTGAGGTCCTGTAGTCGTTGCTCCAAAAATCTCTAGATTGAGGGGTTGCTGTGCTGCTTGCTCCAACAAAATTTGGTTGAGTTGGGCGCTCAGCGTCATAGGCACTGTGCCATTGGGAGCGATCGCCGCCGCAATGCCAAATGTCGCTAAGTCTGCCTGGGTCGCTTCGGCAAACTGCATGTTTTGAATAAACGCCTGTAATGCCTTAGCGACTTGGGGCTGAGCGTATGCCATCCAGGGTAGCCAACAGTTAGCCAGATCTTTGAGCTGGGGAGAGGTGTGGCGATCGGGGACTAACTCGCACAGCCGCACCCGCCAGCCTTCTACCCGCAAATTGTTGGGCACGAGGAGGCTGGTTGCTACGCCTTGTTGCTTCAGCGGTTCCCAAAGTTGCAGCATCTGCCACAGCCAGTAGACCTGACGAACGGCTGAAGTCGAAGACCATTCCAATGCCAAGGCGGGATAGAGTTTGCCAGATGCGTCAACAGGGACGTTACGCAAAAGAAAAATGGGAGCTTGGTCTGCCAGAATGCAAAAGCCATAAATCTCTGGCACATGGAGCCGATGCGGGTAAAGCTGTAAGTAAGGCTGTACTTCGTCGGGAAAGATGGAAATATCTGGAGTCTCAGTCGGCTTTGTTTCTAGCCAAATGCGTGAATCCATCACCACGTAGCGATCGCCCACCAACTCACCTGCCGGAACTTGGCTCACTGATTCACCGATCGCCCACAGATAGCGGTATTCCAAGGAAGCATGACAGCGATCGCAGACTCGTTTCCCCAGCACATTATCGGGATGCGAACATCCTGGATTAGAGCATTGCATGTACAAAGGTGGACTGACAGGAGAGTCTAGCGTGGGCGATGGCGGACGGATGGGGCGATCGTTTGTCATGGGTTCTGGGGCGGCTAAACTCAATTATTTAACTCAATCATTAAAAGACTAAACCTGAAACTTATAAAAATAATCAAGACTCAAAACTTAAAGCTCAAAATCTATTCCGCTCTTGATCTGGTCTGAAACTTAACGATTGTTTACTTTCGGTTTGCCTCAATAAATTTTTGCTAGCTTACAGCCATAAGCGGTGTGATGGCTTGAACTATCAGTTCGGGAACCCTGGCTTTGGCAGTGTCTTAGGATGCCCGTACTACTCTGCGATCGCCCTCAATTCGCTCTTTTTCTCAGTTTCGCCCTTTTTCTCAGTTTTTTGTATATCTTCTTATCCTCGCTCATGACTCTTCCCCTTCTCTGGCTGATTGCAGGTATTGCCCTTTGTGCGTTGGAACTGGTTGTTCCTACTGCATTTATCGAACTGACGATGGGAATGAGCGCCATCATTGTGGCGATTCTGGCGCGATTTATTCCGTATCTGGGGATTCAGGTAGGAATTTGGCTAGTATTGTCGATCGTCTCGACTCTCCTCCTGCGTCGCTTTCTGCCTAAACCCAGGCACCGAACGATTGAAGACTCTAAGGAAGCCAAAACTTTAACAGGAATTTTGCCAGGAGAAACGGGGCGAGTGTTGTATGAAGGTAACTCTTGGCAAGCCCGATGTGCTGATGAGGAAATGGCGATCGCCGCTAACCAAAAAGTTTACGTGGTAGAACGCCGAGGGACAACCCTAATGGTCATGCCCGAAAACTTGCTGCATTCCTAAAGGTGCATCCCTGAACCCGTTCTTAAATACAGCCGTTCTTAAATACAGCCGTTCTTAAATCAAGCTAGAGGTCAACATGGAAGGATTTTTTGCATTCATTATCGTCGCGCTAGGCGGGGCAAGCTTAGCCGGATCAGTCAGAATCGTCAACCAGGGTAATGAGGCGCTAGTCGAACGACTGGGCAGCTACAATAAAAAACTTTCACCAGGGCTAAACTTTACCTTCCCGTTTGTCGATCGCATCGCCTACCAAGAAACCATCCGCGAGAAGGTCATCGAGATTCCGCCCCAATCTTGCATTACTCGTGACAACGTTTCTATCTCTGTCGATGCCGTCGTCTATTGGCGCATTGTCGATATGGAAAAGGCTTACTACAAGGTGCAAGATATCAAGTCCGCCATGGTCAACGTGATTTTGACCCAAATTCGTTCTGAGATGGGTCAGCTAGAACTCGACCAAACCTTCACCGCTCGGTCTGAAATCAACGAACTTCTGCTTCGTGAGCTTGATGTTGCCACCGATCCCTGGGGTGTAAAGGTGACTCGTGTTGAACTCCGCGACATTATCCCATCCAAGGCAGTTCAAGAGGCTATGGAGCTACAAATGTCTGCTGAGCGTCGTAAGCGAGCCGTCATCCTGACCTCTGAAGGCGATCGCGAATCTGCTGTCAATAGCGCCAGAGGAAAAGCGGATGCTCAAGTCCTAGATGCTGAGGCTCAGCAAAAATCGGTCGTGATGAGAGCCGAAGCCGAGCAAAAAGCTACCGTCCTCCATGCCCAAGCCGCCCGTCAAGAGCAGGTTTTGAAAGCCCAAGCCACAGCCGAAGCCCTCCAAATCATCGCTAAGACCCTCCAAATTGACCCTAACGCCCGTGAAGCGCTCCAGTTTCTCATGGCGCAAAATTACCTCGATATGAGCAGTAAAATTGGTGCCAGCGCCAGCAGCAAAGTCATGTTCATGGACCCCCGCACCATCCCTGCCACCATGGAAGGCATCCGATCGATCATTGCTGACGCTAACCCACCTACCTAGTCATCGTCCCTCGCTGATCTAACCACTGAGAAGGTATCCTAAAAAGCATCAGCCATAGGAACCTCCCCCATGAAATTTGGTGTCATCGTCTTTCCAGGCTCAAACTGCGATCGCGACATTGCCATGGTCGTCCGCGATCTCCTACACCAACCAACGCGCATGGTCTGGCATGAAGAAAGCGATCTCTCCGATCTGGACGTGATCATTATTCCCGGCGGTTTTAGCTATGGTGATTATCTCCGCTGCGGCGCGATCGCCCGCTTCTCTCCTGCCCTACAAGCCACTGTTAAACACGCCGAGCAAGGCAAACTCGTAATGGGAATTTGCAACGGCTTCCAAGTCCTTACAGAAGCAGGCTTGCTCCCTGGCGCACTGATGCGTAACCGAGACTTGCACTTTGTTTGCGATCGCGTCCCTCTTCGGGTCGAGCACACCGACTTCCCTTGGACACAAAATTACAAGCCAGGACAAGTGATCACTCTGCCGATCGCCCATGGAGAAGGTAACTACTACGCCGATGCCGAAACTTTGGCAGATTTAGAAAGCCACAACCAAATTCTCTTCCGCTACTGCACTCCCGCTGGCGAAACTAGCCACGCCGGAAACCCTAACGGTTCGCTCAACAACATTGCTGGCATTTGCAACCGTCGCGGCAACGTCATGGGTATGATGCCCCACCCTGAACGCGCTGCTGACCCCATGCTAGGCAACACCGAAGGTCTAAGTCTCTTTAAGGGGGTACTAGAATCGATGGCGTTAGCTTAGGGGTTTGACAATTAGAACTGAGCAATGGGCTTCTTCGGCAACCTGACCGCTGACCGAGCCTTGTAAAATCCGGCTCATTCCCGTTAGCCCCCGACTGCCAATCACAATCATGTCAGCTTTATGAATATTGGCGAGGCGAGTAATTTCTTCAGCCGGATCGCCTGTGACAATTTCTAGCTCACTTTTACAGGGCAAAATTGCTTGATACGCCTGTAATTTTGTCAAAGCCTCATGGGAAATCGACTCTGTTTCGACTTGAGGGCGATCGGCAGCAATGTCGGGGTTAGTGCCTGCGTTAAAAACGACGTGGGCAATAATGATTTCAGTTTTAGGCTGAAGCTGAAATTGCAGTAAGGTCTGAACCACCAGTTCCGAAAGGTCGGAGCTATCTAAAGCCACCAAGATCTTTTTCAACACAGTGGATTTTCCTCAT